>CAZEQP010000272.1:0-5314 GCA_964514345.1 uncultured Candidatus Obscuribacterales bacterium | reverse complement strand
TTGGAATGCAAAATGAGAAAACTGCTTTCTTTAGCAATGACGCTTCTATTGCTGGTGCTTGGCTGGATTAATGGCACTCAAGTCATTGGCGCCGAAGAATCGTCTCAATCCGACTGGATGAAAAAATCAAGTCCGGATGAATGTTTGACCTGGATTCGCTCCTCGATATTCCCGGAAGTGCCCAAATATATTGAACGCGGAAAAGGAAATTTGAAAAGGATAACGCCAGATCCTCTGGCTTCACTGAAAGCTCTTCCTCCCATGGCTACTGTTTTGAAAACTAAAGACGTGGTTCGATTTGATCAACTTGGCGTTTTGTCGGCGACATTGTTGTTTGCCGGACACAGAGAACAAGGTGAAAAGCTAATCAAACCTTATGTTGAAAACGCAGAGATGATGCTGGGAAAAGCGAATACATATCATTCTCAAGTTATGTCCGACTGGGGATTTTTCCTCACCCATCTTGGTGAATACAAAGAAGCCGAAACTTATCTTGCACCTTCTACCAATCAAATGGAAATGTATTTTGCAAGCGCGCTCAGGGACAATTTATCGATTAATTATTTGTGCCAGACTATCATCAAAGATAAAGACGGAAAGACTGATGAGGCAAAGGACTTTGCCAAAAAATATGTCGAACTGGTGGCAGGCAGAAGAGGTCCCGAGCTTGTTAAACAAGCCGAAAAAAATAAAACTATCGCAGCCGCTCAAAATTCAGTGGAGAAAAACCTCGACCCGCAAGAATGCCTGCGCCGTGTGCGCGATGATGGCACCGCCAGCATTGCGATATCTTTGCAGAAGTTGAAAGAGATTCAAAAAAAGCATGTGCCGGATCCGGTTGCATATTACAAAAAACTGGATATAGTCGCGATTTTGCGTAAAAAAGACCTCGAGAATTTTCATGATTTAGCCTCAATTGCTGACTGTCTGCTTTACGATGGACACAAAGAAAAAGCACTTGAAGCGTATAAGAATTTTGCCGACAATTTCGACATTATGATGGGCGGAAAGTCTCATCATCTCGCTTACCTTCAAGCCGACTTCGGATTTTATTTCACCTCTCAAGGTCAATACGAAGAGGCCGAATCTTACTTGATTCCATCTATTCGGTATATGGAAAAGAATTACACTCCCCAGATTAAAACCAATCTGGCTACCAATTATTTATGCATGGCGATGGTCAACGACAAACAAGGAAGCGCTCGTGAAGCGTTGAGTTATTCAAAAAAATGGATGGACTTGACTGAAGGAAAAAGAGGAAACGATTTAGTTAACGGCATCATCGAAGACCCGGTTGCCGAGCCGACACAAATTGCTCAGGCTTCAAAATCAGCGGCTCAACCGGAGACTCCAAAAGTTGCCGAGCCCAAACCAGAAGAAACGAAAAAAATTATTGGTCCGGTAAAAGATAAATGGGCGCTTGTAATAGGCATAAGCAAATTCAAAAAACCCGGAATTGATTTGAGATATGCAGCTAAAGACGCCGAGGATTTTTATAATTATCTGGTGACTGAAGGCGGATTCAAACGGGATCATGTTTGCTTACTGCTGAACGAAAAAGCTACACGCCAAAATATAATGACCGCCTTTGGAAGCAAGTTTCTGCCTTCTTATTGCGAGCCAGGCGACATGGTGGTGATTTATATTTCCACCCATGGGACACCCTCCCAGGTAGACCAGGGAAAATCCAATTTTATTGTTGCGCATGACACAGACCCCAACGATCTTTTTCCCACCGGAGTGGATATGGACGAAATGTACCGCCGCATCAAAAACAGCGTCCTGACAGATAGAACCCTCATAGTGATGGACACTTGTTACAGCGGCGCCGGAGTGCCGGGAAAGGGACTGGTTCGTCAGGCTAATTTTGACGCCAACACAATTGCTCAAGGCACCGGAACACTGGTGATTACATCAAGCTCCAACGACGAACAATCTTATGAATCAACAAATTGTCAGAACAGCATTTTCACAAAATATCTTCTTAAAGCTTTGAAAAAATCTGGCGGGAAAGTTGACTTGAAAAGCGCTTTTGATGAAGCAAAAGAGAATGTGCGCTGGGAAGCCAAAAGCACTTACGGTAAAAGTCAAATTCCGCAATTGGGAGGTCACTGGCAAGGAGAAGAAATGATTCTTTCCACTCCTGCTGTCAGACCGCGCGAGGCGTTCAATGTGCCTTTTGCTGTAACGGCGCCACAAAAACAAAGCCCTAAACCCGTTCGCAAAAAAATTAAAAAATAACCGACGCTGAAAAATTTCTACTTGAGTTTGACTTCCAGATCCTCACGCAGACTGAGGGTCAAGATGTCGCCCTTATGCAATTCGAGCTCTTTTCCATTAGTTGTCACCCCTTGAATCAAGAAGCCACCGGGAAGACCGCGCCCAACTCCCATGATGAAGCCTTGCTTTTTGGAATATTGCTCATCTTCTTCAACCGGTCTGCCGGCGGCAAAGTTTTTGTTAACACTGCCAGCCACTCCCGACACCAGTGCACTGGTAACAATCCCCACAGGACCTGTCGCCAGCCCCACAGTGCCAATAGCAAGGTCTAGCGCAGCGTATTTTCCAACGGCATACTTGACTCTATACTCTCCATTTTTATTGGCTATAAGCTGAGCTTTGGTCTTTTTCACTTGGTCGACGATGCTTTTCTCTGACGGAATGGCATCGATTTTGATGAGAGAGCCGGAGGAGTCGACTATTCCGCTGAAACTAAAACCAATACGACCTTGAGCATCAAGAAAGTTTTTACCTGGCTTATAAGACTTAATGGTACGGCGACTCTGACTCACCGCATTAACTATTCCCAGCACCTGCTGCCCTTTAGGCGCAATGATTTGAGGACCAGCCTTAAATTCTTCCACCAGGCTGGCAGAAATAGCCTTTCCTTCCTGAACAGAATCACTGACCAGGTCTTCATTAAGACGGACCTGAAACTGACTGCCTTTGAGTATTCTGTATGCTCCCTGCTCGTCCTTTTGCTCTTGCCAAATTAGCTGTAGTTTCCCCGGCTCTGTGCTTTCATTGGAAGGCGCAACTGTCGGCGCAGACTCCGATAAAGCAGGCGAACACCACGCCACCGAAATGCACGTAAGAAGCAGCAGGGAAAGAGGAAAACTAAGATTCTTCCAAAGACGAGAGTTCATGTTTTAGCCGAGTGCCACCTTTCCATAGAGAAAGTAATGATAGTCCATATTTTATCCCGAACCTCGCAAGGAGTATAACTTTTCAGCAAAAGAAAGTGACTTTAAAAAACGCGACCAATATTTTTATAATAACGCGGCTATTATTTTTTAATTTTCGCGGGTATAATACTTTAAAAAACGCGGTTTCCAGTAAATGACACCTTTATATCCACGATGGCAAAAGTCGATAATCGCCCAAGCCCTGAAAAGCAGACGAGTACTTCTACTCTGCGGTCCAAGGCAGTGCGGAAAAACGACACTGGCCAGGCAGCTTGTCTCAGCTCAAATGGCTTACCGCACTCTGGATGATCTTTCACTAAGAGAATTAGCGGAGGAAGATCCTCACGAATTTGTTAAACATGACTATAAAACTTTGGTTATTGACGAGATTCAGCGCGTTCCAGAGCTGCTGCCAGCTATAAAAATGGTGGTTGATAAAGATAATAGACCCGGTCAATATTTGCTTACCGGTTCCGCCAACATCCAATCATTGCCGGGCGTGAAAGAATCTTTAGCTGGAAGAATTCGCAAACTGCGCCTTCGCCCCCTATCTCAAGGTGAAATTCTGGGATCAATTCCTAATTTTCTGGAAAAAGCCTATACCGCGAGTTTTTCCAAGCAGCGGAAGCACACATTTGATCGCAAATCAATTTTAAAACTGGCATTTCGCGGCGGATTTCCTGAGGTGATTCATGCCAAAAACCGTGAGCGAAATCTTTGGCACCTCAATTACATCGATGCCTTGGTCGAGCGGGATCTGCATGAAATAACCCGAATTAATCGCCAGGACGCAATTCGAGAGCTGCTGAATATTTTGGCAGCATGGTCAAGCAAATTCATGGACATTGCCGCCATCGGGTCAGGCTTATCTATTAGCCGCCCAACCGTTGAATCGTATATCAATGCTCTGGAAGCATTGTATCTTGTTGAACGTATAAGACCATGGATAAAAACCGATTATGATCGCGTGGGCAAACACTCTAAGTTCTTTATTACCGACTCAGGATTAATGGCATCCACACTGGGATGGAAAAGCGATCAAGTCGCAACGGACCCCGACAGAACTGGCAAAATAGCAGAAACATTTGTCTTCAACGAACTTGCCGCACAAATTGATTCTTCAGAGATTGGATACTCACTGTTCCACTACCGCGATAGAGAACAGCGCGAAATCGATTTTCTGATAGAACGAGAAGACGGTTCACTGTTGGGCATAGAAGTAAAATCTGGCTCGACAATTAAGAATGAGCATTTCAAACACCTTCGATGGTTTAAGAACAATATCGCCGGTAAAAAGTCTTTTACAGGCATAGTACTTTACACTGGAGAAAATGCGGGATCTATGGGAGATGGGATGTGGGCGGCTCCAATTAGCGCGCTCTGGTCTTAACAAAAGCCTGTCTCACAAATTCGACCACAGTTCAGTTAAAATAAGTCTGTGGATAAACTACTTAAATCAGCCACAACAAAAACTTGTTTGGTCTTCAGCATGCTTATGTTAACAGCGCAACCTTTGCTTGCTCACGGAGTAGATTTTTGGCTGCCTGACTTTTTTTCAGAAGGAGCAGTATCGCCACTCGCCAAAGTGATCAGGACCAAAAAGAAATGGGGATTCATAAATACCGCCGGGGAATTTGTCATTAAACCTCAATTCGATCATGTCGAGGACTTTGACAAAGGCGAAACAATGGTGCAACTAGGCAATAAAGTGCACATCATTAATAAAGCTGGAAAAATAATTGACACTCCTCCATCTCGAGGTCATGTCGTCATGAGGCGACGCGAAATTGGCTGGAAAAAAGATGCTCAGGAAAGAGAAGAAATAGAAAAAAAACTGTATCAAGGCGATATTTGGAACGCAGATGGCACAAAGTATATCGGAACTTCGAATCAAATGAGAATCTCACAGTTTTCTGAAGGTCTTGCCAGATGCGCAATATCTCAAGAACTCATTAGTAAATTTGACGGAGAAACCGGATATCAAAAAAAACTAGACGAGACTCCAGACCAGGAAGAGAGAAAAACCAACTTGGTAGGATATATAAATAAACAAGGACGCATGGTTATTCCTCCTCGATTTCATGACGCCTGGGAGTTCCACAACGGAGTCGCCTACGTAGAGCACTGGA
>CAZEQP010000271.1:0-5324 GCA_964514345.1 uncultured Candidatus Obscuribacterales bacterium | reverse complement strand
AACAGTGCTGAAAACATTGTTTCGGACTGTGGCAAATTTTTTGCCGCCATGCGTTTATTCGCTGAGCAAACATGCGGGTTTGTGGGTCCTGAAGCGCGTATAAAACAGCTTGAAGAAATAGTCAACCTGTCGACTCTGGGTGCAAGCGGCAAACGAATGAGCACTTCTGAAAAAGCCATTTATGATCATACTGTCGATGCCATCTGGGATTGTTACATGACTTATATGGCACCTGAAAAAGAAAAGCATATTGTTTACGAAAAATATTTGCATAAAACCGGAATGTCCTTAGACCTGGGCTATTTTTTGCACAAAGCCGGTCCGGTATCACTCAAACCGTTGCATGCCACCTTATTTAAAGTGGCGAAAAATGATCAGGCTGATCTGGCTTTATTGACTGTAGCCGAACCTGGAATTTCGACCATGGAGTTGGAATCGGCAGTGCCGAGCGAAGGACAGGAAATTCAAGTGATAGGATATCCGATTGCCTCAGATCAACTCGATGCAGACGCTTTGCATTATTATGCGCCTACTTTCAAATCAGGCAGAATAAGCCGTGTATCAGGTCGCACTATAGAAATTGATGCCCCCATCACTCTGGGAAATTCAGGTGGTCCTGTGGTCAATCAACGCGGAAAAGTGGTGGGCATTGTGTCGCAACGGGCAATGTCTTTGAGCGGTAAGCCACTGCCGAGTTACGGCGGGGCTGTGGTGGCAGATACGGTGCGCAAATTTGCACCGGAATTATTTGCCGCTGCCGGTGCAGGACAATAACGATGGAATATCTTCTTCTTGTATTTTTTGTGATGATGGTGGCATTTACTGTTTATTCAGTTTCCATTTCGCAAGGCAAAGGAAAATATTTGTGTGAAGATTGCCGTTTCAATGACGCCGAAAAATGTTTGAAACCGGAAAGACCTGAAGCTGTTTTATGCACCAGTTATCGCAGTGAGTCGCAACCGGTTTCACAATCAGAATACAAAAAATGATCATCCCGTGATCGCATAAAGGGATTGCAAACAAGATCTGCCGAATTTTAATCTTTTCCAAAGGCTTTGTCTTTATTGATATACCGGACAGGTGGGGCAATGCCAGCATTAATTTGCACGTATTGGACACTTATTTGAATCAAAAACATGATATTGTAAAAAAAGTACTTACTTGAAAATCGAATCCTGAGGCATCCAGACCCCCCCCAGTGGAATTAGGAAAGCCAACGCAATGAAATTGCGTGGACCAAATAAAAATATACCGACACTCAAACAAGAGCGAATTCGGCTCGTATTAGAAGCTTCTCCCAGTGGCATGATCATGGTGGACGAAGTAGGCACCATCATGCTTGTAAATTCCCAAATTGAGCGATTGTTCGGTTATAGTCGCGAAGAACTTCTCGGTCAATCTGTGGAAATTCTTGTTCCGGTTGAAATCCGAGAAAAACATCCTGGATTGCGGGCTGGTTTTTTTGCCGATGCAAAGGAAAGGGCTATGGGAGCCGGTGGTGATTTATTTGGTCAGCGAAAAGACGGAACCCAATTTCCAATCGAGATTGGCTTGAACCCTGTAATGACAGAGAATGAGCGCTTTGTTTTAGCATCAATAGTTGATATAACCGAACGCAAAAGAGCTGAATTACTTTTGCAAGAAAAGCTGCTTGAATTGCAAGAAACAAATCAAAGTCTGCAAAACGCGGAGAAAAAAATTCGTGAGAGTGCAGAAAGAGCGTCAGCGGCCGAAGCTTATTTAAAAATGGCTCTGAAAGCTTCCAAGACTGGTATATGGTCCTGGCAAATTTGCGAGGATAAAGTCATAGTCGACGATCAATGCAAAAACATTTTGGGACTGGTTCAAAATGTCAAAATTGAAAAGTTGGATGATGTTGTTCAATATGTTCATCCGGATGACAGGGAGTTATTCAAAGATTCAATCGAAAAATCTTTAGCCAACAGGCAAGAGTATGATGTTGAATTTAGAACTATCTGGCCTGACGGCAGTCTGCACTATCTTTCCGCTAGCGGAAAAGTGATTTTCGACGAGCAGGATAATCCCGTTTGTCTGACGGGAATGAGCAGAGACATTACAAAACAAAAAATGGAACGGGAGAACGAAAAGAGGATTCTCATTTTGGAAAAGCATGAGGACTTTGTTGCTACTCTTACCCATGATTTGAAGACTCCATTGCACGGCGGAGATCGGATTCTTGATTTGTTTTTAAGCGGCAGCCTGGGAGCTCTTGACGAAAAACAATTGGGTATTTTGCGTGTCTTGCGCGAATCAAATGCCGACATGCTGGCGCTCATTCAAAATCTGCTTGATGTTTATCGATATGACAGGGAAACACAAACACTTGTACTGTCGGATGTCGATGTAGCCGCTCAAGCCGAGTCCTGTTTGAAACAACTTTCTGCAACGGCTGAAGGTTCCGGAATAAAATTGATTCCTGAATTTCGAGATGGAAATCATATTATTCGAGCTGATGCGGTAGCAATACGTCGTATTATTATGAATTTACTTTCTAATGCTTTGAAATTTACTGGTACCAAAGACAGTGTCACTATCTCAGGCAGAGAAGATGGCGATTCATATCTAATAGAGGTTAAAGACACGGGTGTCGGAATGCCGCAAGCCGAATTGGAATCGCTTTTTGAGAAATATTCACAAGGCAAATTAGGAAGAAAGTATCAGGCTGGAACAGGACTCGGTTTGTATCTTTGTCGTCAGCTTGTCGAAGCTCATGGTGGGCAGATTTCTTGTAAAAGTGAAGAAGGGCTTGGTTCAACCTTTCTGGTTTCTCTTCCTGTTGACCCTGGAACATAAAAGTTTTGACTTATTCATAGAGTTGCATTTGAATTGATAGAATTACTCTATTCAATTTTGAAATATTGAACTAATGTCGAAAATCTTAAATGCACACAATTATCTCTGGTTGGACCTTCACGGTAGCAAACAGAATCTTGAAGGAAAACTTTTCGGATCCAGAAAAGGAAAAGAACTGGTAATCTTTCAACCGGGCTTTCCCGGCGGTGCCGCACGGGATCTTGAAGAATGGCATTTGCCCGGACTGCTCACCAGGAATCGATCAATTTTTACTGTTCGCCACAACGGAACAATTCTTGACGGCAAACATACGTCTTACTATATAAATTGTCCTGAACGTCTTGAACAAGCTTCAGTTGAAAAGGAGCATGTTTTAGGTAAAGAACAAGCAACCCTGTCCACATGGCTTGAGGAGCCGCTTGTCGCGCTTGAAGCTCTGAGCCGTGATTTTGAAACAATAATACTTGCCGGACATTCTTTCGGTTGTTTGAGTCTTGCCTGGTGCCTGGTCACCGCAGACAAAGCTTTATTTGAAAAAGTGAGTAAGGTGATCCTTCTTGCCGGGTCGCTTGGTCGTATCAGAAGCGGAAAATTAGACGATCCTGTTTTGCAAGACTGGCGTCATCATCTTGATACAGACTGGATTCGCGAAAGAGTAGAGATTGGTTCTGTGGATGCAAATTTGAAAACGTTATTCAAAGCCAACACTACTATTCATGATGAAATTAATAAATTTCCTGCTATAGATCCGATTCTTCTACACCCCTGGGGTGATACTCCCGATAGTGTCGATGAGCGTATACACATACAAGAGTCGCTCGATTTTATAGTGTCCTTAGGTCGAGGATATTTGATAGTGGACAAAACACAAAAGCCCGATGCGGAAAAGGGGGCGGCGGTGCATGACTTGCCCATGCTCAAAACTTCTTATTTAAGCAAATTGCTTGAGCCTGACTACAAGCCGGAAAGTCGTTTGACTGCTCTTATTTAGATCTTATTTTCAAACTGCCCAGCCAGCCTTTCCAGTATAAAAAGGCAAGAATGCAAAGTGAAACGGTAAACATGAGTCCCAGTGCGTAAGGATATCCGTAGCGCCAGGTTAATTCTGGCATATTGTATTGCGAGACTTGAGTGTGAAAATTCATTCCGTAAATTCTGGCTATTAAAGTTGGCGGCACAAATACTGAAGTGAAAATAGCAAGCACTTTCATTATTTCATTCATTCGATTGCTCAAGCTGGAAAGATAAATGTCCATCAAGTCTGAAAGAAACTCGCGATATGTTTCTACAAAATCAAGCACTGTGATTATGTGGTCATAACAATCTCGGAAATAAATGCGTGTCTCCGGGGAGTAAAGCGGACTGGTATCACGCACGAAAGCACTGATGGCATCACGCAATGACCATGCCATTCTTTTTAACGCGAAAAACTCTTTTTTCAAAGAGTGAATTTGTGCCACCATTTCTCTTTGCGGATTTTCAATAATCCCTTCTTCCAGTGCATCAAGCATGTCGCCGTAAACTTCAAGCACTGGAAAATAACTGTCAATCACCGCATCGACCAGGGCATAGGTCAAATAGTCTGTACCTGATTTTCTAATCAGACCGGTGCCTTTGCGGATGCGTTCGCGGACAGGAGACAGCACATCTATAGGGCCGTCCTGGAAAGTAACTACAAAATTTTTGCCTGTATATATGCTCAATTTCTCGGTGCCGAGCTGTTCTTTCATTTCTGCCATATGCACTACAAAGAAAGTGTTTTCACCATAATGTTCAAGCTTGGATCTTTCCTGCATGCTCATCACGTCTTCTAATGCCAGACGATGAATATTGAAAATGTCTCCGGCTTGCATTACCAGATCCGAGTTGGCCAGACCTTCTATATTGACCCAGACAATGGGAAATTTTAAAAGAGCATCACGCACTTCTTGCCAGTCTTCAATTCGTTTTTCCAGAAATTCGCCGGGACCGTAAGCGAAAAGATCTATAAAAGAAGGATGAGCTCCCGGTGGTGAAATTATGGTGCCGGGACTGGCACCGGGAGGTGTATGTTTTAACTGAACTCTGGCTTTTTTTCTTTTATTTCTGACCATCGAATTTTTGGCATGACTGCTATTGAGCTATTGTGCCATGTTCAATGAATTGTGCAAATATGTATTGCCACCGCATATACTATCAAGCCCCCTGAACCGGTTCACTCACCGACGCACAGGGGGCCTGCTCCTATAATTGATCAATCGAAAATAATCGGTCCGTCTCAGGCGTTAGCTAATGAGACTTTTTCGGGTTCAATTCTGGTAACCCGCTTGTATAGAGCCTTTCGTTTCGGACGATCTGTTGTTACTATAGCAAGATGTCAGTATGTTAACAAGCCCTAATCAGCATGATTAAATCAACTTAAGATTGTTCTTTCCCTTTTTCTGAAGTTGAGGCTGCATCAGTCTTCAGGTCTTTTTGTACTATAGATAAAAACAGCTTGACAAGGCGAGCGTCCCATCGCTTCCCAGACC
>CAZEQP010000270.1:0-5324 GCA_964514345.1 uncultured Candidatus Obscuribacterales bacterium | reverse complement strand
AATTCCTTGAATGGAATGTACTTTTGTCGCCTCATCACTGTTCCAAGAGTGCGATGTACTGGAAAGATAGCGGACAAAGTGATGCTACATTACGACGCGACATTCTTGATGCATTAAAAGATGTTGCGTTAAGCCCTGGATATATTGTTGCTAGTTCTGAAAAAATTCCAGGACGCAACGACTCTGGCGACAACCCGCCACATGCCAAAGCAAAAGCACGGTACGAGGAGATCGTTCCCGACAAGTTCTTGTGCACTCACGAGCATCCGAACGAAGACGAGCCGGTGCCGATTGAGTTTAAATTCGAAGGTGGAAGTCTGACTTATGATGAGCCGGTGAATGACGAAAAGTCAGAGGACAGAAGCATTGCCGCATCAATTAGTATCCTCAACTCATCACGCTCGCCGCAATCGCATCGTGTGGAGTTCGGTTAGTAATCCATGGAACCAGGTTGGAAATGGGCGCTTGGCCAACTAAGGCATCTTGAGATCGTATCAGAAGGTCGATTCGAAATTGTCTGTTTCAAATCGTTCAATTCTGGAGATTACCTTGTCATAGAGGTTTCGCTCAGCACAAGCCATATCGAAACAACAGAAGGCATTCAATTACGCGCTCGCGAGCGATTTTTTATCTGTTTAGCGGACGACTATCCGGTCAGTCATCCATGGATTTGCATAGATCATGACCGATTCGCCGGACTGCCTCACGTCCAAAAAAGAAAACAGATTTGCCTTTATAAAAATGTGGCAACTGAATGGAATCCATCAGCCGGGATATATGGTGTCATTGAGCGTATTGAACAGTGGTTGATTCGAGCTGCTTCTGGGACCCTAGTACCAGCTGTAGGACCAATGCATCCACCAATTGCTTACAGATCTAGAAAAGACAAGAATGCACTGATTATTCGAGAGCCAGCTCCTGCTGCGAATGGTGCGCCCTGGATTGGTCTGACGAGATTAAGTGAGAAGCTCTGCAATCGCGTCGATCTTGTCGGTTGGGTGGAGGCAGACAACACCACTCAGATCGAGTCATCTGAGTTTGCTGGTGCGGCGATACTGCTTTCGACTGCAATGCCATTTGAGTATCCGGGCTCATTTGGCGGACTTTTGGATTGTCTTGAACCTTCGGGGATAACGTCCGAAAAGCTTTTTGAAATAATCTTTTCTGCTGCATCATTTAACAAGGGAAACGCACCCACATATGTCATTGTCGGGACGCCAATGAGACGTAATGGAACTGAATTGGTGCAACATTTGGAGGCTTGGTATATTGATCAGGGTACGACTTTAGCGCTTAGCAGCACATTGAAGAACCCGCAGGCAGACAAAGATAAGCTTGCTACCAGCCTCCGTGATTCGGGTCTTAGCTGGTGTTCTATAGTCGATGCAAGACCGGAGGTGTCTATCCGCAGGGACTCAGGTTCTCCAATGAATTGGTTCACAGGAAAAGCGATTTGCATTCTTGGGACAGGATCTGTAGGTGCAACTGTTTCAGAGTGTATTGCTAGAGCGGGTGCTTCAAAACTCATACTAATAGATAACGGATTAGTGACACCGGGGTTACTGGTTCGGCAACCTTACAACAATTCTGATGTGGGGGCCGCTAAATCCGATATGCTGAAGGCACGGTTAGAGCGATGCTGTCCCGGCCTGACGGTTGAGGCATATGCAGAAAATATCCTGAATGCTGACCTCGAATACAAAAATAGGCTGAAAGACTGTGCATTGTTAATTGACACAACTGGTAACAACTCCATTCTCGCCAAACTAGAGCTATATAAGCGCGGTGGAAAACTTTCGGCACTACCTATGGTATCACTAGGATTATCCCACGATGCAAGTGCCGGAATGCTCGTCCTTGCCAGAGCAAACTACAGCGGTGGTCTTCTTGACGCTAGTCGAAAAACTAAGCTGATGTTAGCTAACTTGCTCGGGCGGGAATCAGTGCTTGAAACATTTTGGCCGGCGAGCGATGCTGTTCGTCTGTTTGAGCCAGAACCTGGGTGTTCAGAGCCAACTTACCGTGGTTCATACGCTGATGTGCTCGCTCTCACAGGCTCGATGGCCAAAATGCTTGCAATCGATTTGTCTCGTGACAAAGATGCTTTTGCCTCTTCGCACTTAATTTTTCAACCGGAATGCCTTGACCGTGGAATGCGAGATCTTCGATATTCTTTTGACATTGATTCAGACCTGTGTATAGTTGCTGCTGGTTATGAAGTAAGAATAGCCCCGGCTGCGAAGCGCAGTATGGCATACTGGATGAATAGAAGCAGCCGACTTTCTGGTCCCAATGTGGAAACTGGCGGAGCGTTATATGGCGAGTTTGATCATGCCGCTCGGATCATCTGGGTTACCGAAGTGAGTGGACCACCGCCTGATAGTACAGCAAGTGAATATAGATTCGTTTGCGGGAAAGAAGGACTTCAGGCGGAAAATGAA
The DNA here is from genome assembly GCA_964514345.1 of uncultured Candidatus Obscuribacterales bacterium. GTDB lineage: Bacteria > Cyanobacteriota > Vampirovibrionia > Obscuribacterales > Obscuribacteraceae > Aved-18. Next base: position 2,883 of record CAZEQP010000270.1, on the reverse strand, counting down.
GAAAAGTCGAAACGCTATCGTGGATCGGTGTTCTTCATTGGTCTTTGGCACAGTCATCCGAACGGTCCGGCTCAGCCGAGTCAAACAGATTTCGTTGGAATGTTGGAGTTGCTGTACGAAAGTGATAAATATCGAACAGAGGCTCTCATGCTGATAGTCGGACGAGAAGACAATTTTTGCTGCGGCTTGTTCCAAAGAGAACCAGAAGCAGGTACATGGGTTCAACTTGGAGCATCATGATGAACAGTCCTGAGACAAGTAACTCTAGAAAGCGGAAATTGGGACTCGCATTGTCAGGTGGCGGTTCGAGAGCGATAGCATTTCACTTGGGGTGCCTACGTGCTTTACATGATGCTTCAATTCTTGAGAAAGTCGAAGTTATATCGGCGGTTTCGGGAGGAGCTGTTTTGGGAGCACTTTATGCTTATTCGAACAACCCATTCGCAGAGTTTGATGCTGATGTAGTTCGACTGTTGAGGTCCGGCTTGCAATCAGGCATCTTAGCTCAGGTTTTGCACCCAGAAATTTTCCTCGGGAGTGTGGCTACATGGCTGGTATCTGGTACTTCTGCGCTGGGCGCGATGGTAGTAAGGGAATCTCTAACTAAAATGCTTGGAGCAAATCCTAATTTCAGAAAAATACAGCCTCCGTTTCGCCGCTGGATAAGTCGGACCAATGGATTGGAACGAGTCCTTGCAGAACGGTTCTTCGGGAAGTTGAAAATGTCAGAAGTTAAACGTCCAAACTTGGATGTTATATTGAATGCTGCTGACCTGAGAACTGGTACATCTTTCCGATTCGGAAATCGTGAATCTGGTAATTGGAGATTTGGTGCCATTCAACAGAATGAAGTATTAGTTGCTCAAGCTGCGACCGCGTCTGCGGCATATCCGGCATTATTGCCAGCGCTCGATGTTGAATTCAACTTTGAGAAGGGAGGAGTTGTAACTCCTAATGTACGTGTACTGTTAACAGATGGTGGTGTTTACGACAATTTGGGTATTACCTGCTTTGATCCACAGCGTACAGACAGTATTAGCTACAATGTTTATCATCCTGAACACATCATTTGTTGTTATGCAGGTCATGGGCAGCTAGACGGAGTCGAAATTCCTTTTTTTTGGCCCGCACGAATGAAGCGATCATTCGATGTTGTTTTTCGTCGTGTCCAAGAAAGTGGAATGCATCGATTGCATGAAATTCTAGAATCCGGCCAGATTAAAAGCTTTGTGATGTCATATTTGGGTCAACAAGATTCAAGGCTTCATTTGATGCCATTAGATATGGTATCACGCACTGATGTAGCCGGTTATCCAACTGACTTTGCTCCGATGACTGAGGATAATATAGAAAAACTCTCGAAACGAGGAGAACAACTAATGCGACTGAATCTTGAGCGATATGGTAGTGCGATAATGTTGGTTTAACGGCATTGTTTTTACGAAAATAGAAAGCCCGACAACCTACCTGGCTAATGTTTGGTCAATAGAAAGAGAGCGCCTTTAGCCACTAGTGGCTTCTCTCTTTTCCTAATGCCGCATCTTGAGGATGATGATTTCCCTGCCGGAATTACCACCCGAAGCTACTTGCCATTGCTATCCCAATGAACCCGTATCGATCTACAAGAGCTTCAAATTCATGTGGAGCGGCAGTAGAAGCCTCCAACTGACTGCGGTAGTCAGTTTCAAACGCGATTACTGCCTTTTCGAACATGATGTGCAGATCATACAAAAACACTATTGCGTCAATGTCTCCTTTTGCATCTGTCTTAATTTTTAATAGGGTTCCAGCACCACCTCTGTCAAGAGTAAAACTATAGACTACGTTGTTATTGCGCTTCTGTGCCCATAATGCGAACGAGTGATCTAATGCGCACCGCAGCTGATAAAGCGTCTCGATTTCATCAGGTTTATTTGTAATATATGTCTCGACGAATTTCTTTAATCGACCACCAGAGCTATAGCGCCATTGATCAGTCGATGTTGTACCGGTCGGAGTCTGCTCTGCATCTGTCCCGGCAAAGTGTTTGCCCAGCAAATCTACTGCGGCAAAAAGCGTCATAGCGCCTGGCCATAGTACCTGCCTCCCGTCTTCAATAGGCTTAGGATTTTCCGAAACACTATAAGTATTTGGGTCGTATCCGAAACATTGAGCTGTATCTCGGCGTGCTAGGTGTAACACAGAAAGATGCTTGGGAGCTGCGTCTGGTGGTGCGAAATATAGATTGAACATTGTGTCGATTTTTGATTCTAACTTCGTGTTCATGACATAACCTCCATGGGGACTAACAGACTATCATGCAGTCCGTGTCAAGCGTTTCTAATTTTGGATTTTGATGTTGAAGCTTGTTTGGCTATTCTGCGTTTCTATCCGGCTATTCAACTATTTGGGGTGGCGACTTTGGTTGACCGAAATTGCTATTTGGGTCTAATCTTTCATGCTTTGATTCCGCATCCGACTTGTTTGTGTATTTCGCTCTGGCGAAGAGCGTTTGGAATGCCTTTTATTTTCCTGTTCAAGATATTCAATATCTTTGTACGGATTTTCTTTTCATATTCTTCATCCATTAGTATTACTACAAGTTTGTCTCTCATTATTTACCTCGACTTTCTTTTCTCCTGATTTCTTTATTCGTTTCTTTCCTTTTCTTCATGCGCCACTGCATACCTTTCTTTTATGCGAGCTTGTGTCCCGCTGTTTTTGTTGGTGGCAGTTTTAGTTTCGATTGAGATTGATTTGCAGGCTATGTCGATTAAATCTACATGAAACTGGAAACAGTGTCTTGACTTGCCGCGCTCTTTGAGTTTTAGCGACGCCGGGTGAAGATAGACGGGATGATTTTTCAAATCACCCGTCTTCGCTTTCAAATTTTAGCGCGGCGTC
>CAZEQP010000269.1:0-5330 GCA_964514345.1 uncultured Candidatus Obscuribacterales bacterium | reverse complement strand
AAGATAAATAAACTCTGTTAGATTCGGTATAGCGCATGAGCAAACGCGCTTGCGCTTCAGTCAAAGCGGTTCCAAGAGTGGCGACAGTATTTTCAAAGCCGAACTGGTGGGGTGTAATTGCGTCGAAGTAGCCTTCCACCACAATCACAGAATCATTTTTGCGTATAGCTTCTTTGGCCAGGTGAAAAGCAAACAGATTCTCGCCTTTGCGATAAATCATACTTTCTGGCGAATTGAGATATTTAACCTGGTCGTCTCCAAGCGTTCTGCCACCAAAGGCGATGACCTGACCGTCTGAATCGCAGATAGGCACCATGAGCCTGTTTCGGAATAAATCATAATGACCGGAACCGCCCTGGCGTTGACGTATAAGCCCGGCTTCAAGCAAATGCTGCACCGAAGCCTGGCAGGCACCGGTCATGTAATTGAGCAACCCGTCCCAGTAATGCGGGGCATAACCAAGACGAAACTTTTCTTGTGTTTCTTGCGTGATGCCGCGCGCTTTCAGATACTCACGCGCCGCCATGCCTTCTTTGGGGTCTTGCAACAAACGCTGGTAATAATGACAGGCTTGCTCATAGAGCATTTTCATGCCTGAGCGTCTGTCATATTCGACTTTTTCTTGTTGCGATTCGACCAGTTTTACTCCGTATTTTTGCGCCAGTTCTCTGACCGAGTCGAGAAATTCGACTTTTTTTGTTTTTTGCACAAAAGCAAAAACATCTCCGCCTTCATTGCAGCCGAAACACTTGAAAATACCCTTATCCGGATTAACTGTGAAGGACGGAGTTTTTTCACTGTGAAATGGGCAAAGCCCTTTGTGCTCTTTGCCTGTTCGCTTGAGCACGACCACTTCAGAAACTACGTCGAGAATATTAGCCCTCGCGCGCACTTCAGCTATAACTTCAGAGGTGACGCCTCTCATGGGAACGGGGCTCCGTCTGGCAAATATGGTAATCACTAAATAATAAGCTTGATCGGTCCTCTTTCACCAGCCGCTTTGCATCTTGAGACCTAATTCTTTTATCAGAGTGGATATACTTTGACACCCCAAGATATATCTTTATAATGAAGTGCCCCGGAATTCACAAACGCCAAAGAGGTGCTCTAACTATGACCGGTCAAAAGACTCTTATCAAAGACGGCAGAATCATCACAGCAGTCGACGACTACTATGCCGACATATTTATTGAAGGCGAGCAAATAACGCTCATCGGAAAGAGTCTTGATGAAAAACAATTGCAACCGGACAAAGTAATCGACGCCAAAGGAAAACTGGTCATTCCAGGCGGCATAGACGCCCACACCCACATGGACATGCCTTTCGGCGGCACCACCTCAGCCGACGATTTTGAAACTGGCACACGCGCGGCGGCATTCGGCGGCACCACCACAATTGTCGATTTTGCCATTCAAACCAAAGGCGATTCTGTATTCAAAGCGCTCGACACCTGGCATGAAAAAGCTGCCGGCAAAGCCTGCATCGATTACGGCTTTCATATGATCGTCACCGACATGCCGCGTGAAAACACCAAAGACATTGTCAAACTTATCGACAAAGAAGGCGTCTCCAGTTTCAAACTTTTTATGGCTTACCCGGGCGTTCTGCTTTCGGATGACGCCACCATATATAGAACCATGAAAGTTTCAGGCGAAAACGGCGGGTTGGTTTGCATGCACGCCGAAAACGGCATAGTGATTAATGAAATCATTCAGGACTTTATCGAAAAGGGACACACCGCTCCCAAATATCATGCCATCACAAGACCCACCAAAGCCGAGCAAGAAGGTGTCAACCGCGCCATCGCCTTAGCCGAAATGGCCGAGTCGCCTGTGTACATCGTGCACTTGAGCTGCTACGACGCTCTGCAGCGTGTGCAAGAAGCCCGCGACGCCGGACTTCCTGCTTACGCAGAAACCTGCCCGCAATATCTTTTCCTGGATAATTCCTATTATGAAGGTCCCGGATTTGAAGGTGCCAAATATGTCATGACTCCTGCCCTGCGCGACAAATGGAATCAGGACAAACTCTGGAACGGTTTAAAAATGAACGACCTTCAAGTCATCTCCACCGACCACTGCCCCTTCTGCTTCAAAGACCAGAAAGAGCTCGGTGTGGACGATTTCACCAAAATCCCCAACGGCGGACCTGGTGTTGAAAATCGCATGAGCCTTGTATTCAACGGCGGCGTGGTGCAAAAACGAATTTCGCTCAATCGTTTCGTCGAAATCACATCCACTAATCCGGCCCGCATTTTCGGACTCTTCCCCAGAAAAGGAACGATTGCAGTGGGCTCGGATGCCGACATAGTTGTTTTCAACCCGGACAAGAAATTCACCATTTCAGCCAAGAATCATCACATGAGGGTTGACTACAATTGTTACGAAGGTTTTGAGGTGCAGGGAGCCACCGAAACAGTACTGAGCCGCGGTCAGGTCGTCATCGAAGACGGTCGTCATGTGGGCAAAGTCGGCTACGGTCAATATCTGAAACGTGCCACTGTCAACCTCAAAATGGGAACCCCGACTTCTTGTAAGCCGGAGTCGGCCCTAGTAAGATAGCTTTTATAAGGAAACTCACTCGGAGACAAGAAATATGGGCGGCTATACAGCAGAATTCACCAAACAAGTGACCGAAGAACGCAACCAGAACACAATGGATCTGGATGTTCTAGACACACTGGAACTTGTCAAAAGAGTGCAAAACGAAGACTTCGTCGTGGCTGAGAAAGTGAAAGAAGCAGTTCCCAAAATTGCCGAAGCTGTCGACATTGCAGTTGAAAAACTGAAATCAGGCGGTCGCATCTTCTATTTCGGAGCCGGTACATCCGGCAGACTGGGAGTTCTCGACGCGGCTGAATGTCCTCCTACTTTCGGAGTTTCTCCCGAACAAGTTCAAGCTTTTATCGCCGGTGGCAAAGAAGCCATCTTCCGTGCTTTTGAAAATGCCGAAGATTTGAAAGACCTGGGAATAAAAGATGCCACCTCAGCTAATATCACTTCTAAAGATATCGCCGTTGGTATCACAGCCTCCGGCAGAACCGCTTATGTTGTTGGCGCTCTGGAAAAAGCTAAAGAACTCGGCGCCGCCACAGTATCCGTTTTGAACAACCGCAATCCCAAACTGGAAGAACTTTCAGATGTGGTGATTTCAGTCATCGTCGGACCGGAAGCATTGTCCGGCTCGACTCGTATGAAAGCAGGAACCGCTCAAAAAATGGTTCTCAATCTTTTGTCCACTTGCACTATGGTGCGTCTGGGCAAGGTTTATGAAAATCTGATGGTTGACTTATTGCCCACAAATGAAAAATTGCGCGAGCGTGCAGTTTCGATGATTTCATTGATTTGCAGCGCCCCCCGCAATATCGCCGAAGGTGCTCTGGTTTCTTCTCACGACCGTCCCAAGACAGCTATATTGATGGCTAAGCGCAAAATTGGTCGCGTGCAAGCTGAAGAATTGCTCGAAAAATATCACGGCTCATTGCGTCAGGCTCTTGCCGCCGAATTGAAATAGTCTGAATCTTTTTCGAATGTAACAAAAAACTCTCCCGAGATCAAAGGGTCTCTTTTTCGTGCCGGCTTCAAACGACAGGAAAACATCCCTGATTCCTGTCGTTCAAAGCCATGATCTTTCCGACACATCAAAATCTGGTGTTAGATTCCGCATGGTTTTTCAATAAGTTCTCGCATCAGATTCCGGGTCGTTTCGAAAACAAATTCCATTTGCTAGGATGGAATAATGGATTCTGATTTTGTGAACAGCGCCAATATTTCCAAGCGTGACCTTTTGAAGAAGGCGCTTCTTGCACAATTTGTTTTACTCCTTTGCATTTACACTTTCGCCCCGGGCTACATAATTCCCTTTTTGCATAATCCGCTGGCCAGGATGTGCCTTATTTATGCTTTTCTCTGGCAAACTTTCGGAATCGCATTATATGGTTGCACCAGACTGAGCGCCAGAAATATTTTTCTATCGACATTGCAAACGGTTGGATTTATCGTCATCTTCATGCTGCCACCGAGTTGCCTGATCATACTGGAGTCCCTGTTCTCCCCGCATCCTCAACATCTAGACGCCATCGGTCCAACCATGAACGGTTTCAAATGAACCCTCAAAACAGAAAACAAATCGAACGCGAGAAAGAAGCTCAAAACTTTGTCTTGAAATTCGCGGCGTTGCAACTGTTCGTCCCTATTTTGGCAACCTATGTATTTCCGGATCATATGCGAGCTTTTCATGACGATACTAATCTGGGAATGCTCTTGCTGTATTCAGCAGTCTGGAATTTGATGGGCGTGTGCTTTTACCTCTTCTTCAATTCAAACAAAATCGCCAAAGAAGTGGAAAGAATACTGGTGCTGATGGTGTTTTTCGCACCTACAACATCTTTACTTTTATTTGGTCCGGTACTGAGCGGAGCCAACGTAGAATTCAAAGATCCCTTTGTCGGCATGCGTGACCATTTTTCACAAGAAGCTCCCGAGCCCACTTTCGATTCAAGACCGATCATTTTAGCTCGGGGACCTATCGCCAAAGGCTCGTTTCTTACCGAAAAAAACATCATAGTTCAATCATACGGCTCCAACAAATTCAAAGATGCGATCATCGCCACCAAAGAAAATTATTTCGACAATAAGCGCGGCGCCAGGTCCGTTTTAGGAAAGCGAGCACTGGTAAACATTGAGGGTGGAGATCCCATCCATTACTCAGACATAGATCCGTCCTATCAGTGAGATAAAACGCAATCGCGTCACGTGCCCGTTCTTAAGTCGACATTCTGCTACTATGTATCAGTGAAAAAACTTTCTACCAGTCTTTTTTTAATCGCCACAGGCCTGACCATATTTAGCGCCGCATCCATGCAAGCCGCTCCCAGCAAAAAAGATCTGGACAACTATTACAAGCTTGAAGAAAGCGCGTCCTGGAAAACAGGCGGATTCATCAAAGACAAAATAAAAGAAGGCAAAGACGTCGCCGAGTGGAACGAGATTCTGGCACTGCATGCAATGCGGGTCAAAGCTCAGCCAAATGTCATTTTCGAGTGCGCTAGAACCGCAGCCAGAGCGCAACCGAAGAATCCTCATTTTTTGGTGACATACGCCCTTGCCCTGGCGAAAATCAACAAGTTTGACGCCGCGCAAGAATTCATCGAACGTGTTCTAAAAACAGATCCAAAGAATGCCCGCGGTTTGGCTGCGCAGGCATTCATCTGGGGAGAACAAGGCAAGGAAGAAGATTTATCCAAGGAGTTGATGCGCTCGGCAATTAAATACGGTCCTAACGATCCCGATGTGCACTACCTGTCGTATCACTTTTACAAAAAGATTTT
>CAZEQP010000268.1:0-5356 GCA_964514345.1 uncultured Candidatus Obscuribacterales bacterium | reverse complement strand
GAGTCTATTTTTGATTTTATGAGCGGTCTTTGTATGGACACAACCTTTGCGGAACGATTGAATCTTTTACAACTTTCAATGCGCATGTATCCGGAAGGTATTAAAAACAGCCGCACCCACAAAGAACTGAAAAATTACTTTATCGCATATCAATTGGATCCTCGCTCTATTCTGAATAGAAAACGATCACTTGCATTTGTGGATCTCGTTTATTCAGGCGCCACTTTTTATAGTCTCACTCTTTTTCTCAAAGATTGGACAGAAGAACTGGGGCTGGATTGGATTGTAGTCAGAAAAAGAATTCGATTCATCGGGATATTGGAACAAAGAAAAACCAGCCCCAACACCAGAAGATGGCAGCAACAATCAAGGTGGAAAGATTTATTTCCAGCGTCACAAGTGAAAAACGTGTCTATTACTTGGCCCCTGTGGGATTATCTGGGAAACAGTCAACACAAATCAACAGTGTCTTTTACCGAAGACTTGTGGGGAAAAGAAGAAGCTTTATCTCCTAAACGAAACATTTCGACTCTGAGCGGATTAGAAAGTGCGTTATTCTGGTTTGAAAGCGGCTGCACTAAAGATAAAAAGCTTGAATTCAGTGAAGAGCTTGCTCATCAAGCCGAAATGAAAAGCGAATCGGTGCGTAAGATTGTTTCAGCACTGAGAAAGTGAAATGCTCAGCTCAAAGCGTTGCGCGGTGCTTTTCCTGAAAGCAGATCTTTTATGGAGCTGAGCGCCATCTCTAGTGTGGCAAGGTTTGATTCATGTGTGCGCCAGGCTACATGCGGGGTGACAACAAGTTGATTGAATCCAAGCTTTTTCAATTCAGTTATAGCTTGAGGTTCTTCTTTCACGCCTTCTTCATCCAGTCCATCAAACGCGCAGATAGAACCAGGATCCTTTTTCAAATGGGCAAGCAAAGCCTCAGGGTCGCATAAAGAAGCCGAACAGGTATTGATGATGGTGACACCTGGTTTCATTTTGGCAAATCTGGACTTATCCAGAATTACGCCTGAGTCTCTGGGCACATGCAAACTTATGATGTCCGATTGTGATACCAGATCATCTAAGGGCACAAATTCGGACCCGTTTGCCTCGGTACCGGATTTGGCACCACTTCTGGTATTGTACAAAACTCTGGCATTGAATCCGTTTCTGGCCATTTTTGCGATGTGCTGCGCAATGCGACCGAATCCAATGAGACCGATTGTTTTTCCATAAAGAGTATTTCCGGTGGTATAAGAATAACCGGGATTTTTATCAGGCATCATGGTGGCATAAGCGGACTGACTTATGCGTCTTTGAGCATCAAGCATCAAACCGAATGCAAATTCAGCCACTGAAATGGCGTTTGCACCGGGGGTATTGCAGACTGTCACTTGTTTTTTTCGGCAGGCGGGAAGATCGATAAAGGCACCGGCATCTACACCCAGAAAAGCGATTAGTTTCAAATTGTGCGCGGCTTCAATTATTTCTGCCTTGCCCTCTTCGTATCCGCCACTTATATAAATGTCCGCCGTTTCAATTGCTTTTTTAAACTTTTCCGGCTCCACCAGATCGCTCACGCCGTAGTGTGCAATTTCCAGTCCTAGAGCTTTGAGTTCTTGTTCAATTGAATCGGGCAGGTTGCCGGTTATCAATACTTTTTTCACGCCTGTATCCCTTTAGCTCTTTGAAGCCCGGTTTTAATAAGATTGGTGACTTTGAGAGCATGGTAAACGACCGGCATTTTAGGCAACATTAAAAAGGAGTCTTTTCGACCGGTTTCCCAGTTAAAATATGAAAAGCGACTGAGGAGTTAGTAATGTTCAAGAAAAACCTCCATAAGCTTCTCTTGGCTTCCGGCTGTGTCTTATTTATCGGCACAGGCGCTCAGGCGGAACAACTGACTTTCCAGAGTGCAATAGCTGAATATAAAGCCGGCAAATACCGCGAGGCATTGTCAATGTTCAGAGCTTTCAATGCGACCAGTCCCAATAATGCCACTGTGCACTACTGGATGGCGTTATGTCATCATCAACTCGGGCACATAGAACAAGCCAAGCAAGAATATCAAGCTGTAGTTGCAAGCGGGGACCCTCGTCTAAAGCCGATGGCAGAAGCCGGTTTGGGCAAAGTGTCTGGTGTCAGGACATCCGGATCCAGCTCGATTACAGCCGCGTCCACATCTTCAACCTCTTCGGTCAAGCCGTCGCAAACTTCATCCGCTCAAAAAGCCAAAAAGGTGATTGAATTTTACGCCGACTGGTGAGGACCGTGCAAAGTTGTTGCGCCCGTGTTTGACGCAGTTAAAAACAATAGCAAATACAGAGACATTCAGTTTCAAGCCATCGATCTAGACGCGCATGATCCGCTTGCCGATCAATATCAAGTGAAAAGCATTCCGCGGATAGTTATAGTATCGGGGAGCGGCACAGTTTTGTACAATGGTCGCGCACCGCGGCAAGTTGATGCATTCCAGGAACTCATTGACCAGTATCACTAAACAGGAGAAAGTATGTTCAAAAGAAAATTGAGCAAATTATTGATGGTGGCTTCCTGCCTTTTAGTTTTTGCCAATGCCGCAACAGCCGGTCCACTGACTTTTCAGGCTGCAGTAGCCGAGTATAAAGCAGGCAAATATCAGTCGGCGCTGTCTATGTTCAAGCAGCTTAGCGCAAGCAGCCCTTCTAACGCTTTGACCCATTACTGGATTGCAGTATGTCAGCATCAGTTAGGTCATATAGAGCAAGCAAAAAAAGAATATCAATTTGTCGTGAATAGCGGAGATCTGCGTCTCAAGCCATTAGCAGAAGCCGGGTTGGGAAAAATATCCGGTGCGAGAACATCCGGTTCCACTTCATCTGCTCCTTCCGGTGCTCCTGCCGGCAGTCCGTCGCAAACGACGGCGGCCAACAAAGTGAAAAAAGTCATCGAATTTTATGCCGACTGGTGAGGACCGTGCAAAGTTTTTGCGCCCGTGTTTGACGCAGTAAAGAAAAATAGCAAGTATAAAGACGTTCAATTCCAGGCAGTGGATCTGGATGACCATGATCCTCTGGCAGAGAAGTATGGAGTAAGGTCTATTCCTTATGTAGTGATGGTTTCAGGCAGCGGAACTGTTTTGTACAGTGATAATCCGCCTATGGAACGTTCTGACCTGGAGGAACTGATCAATAGGTTCCATTAGCCAAATTTAAGAATCCAATGTGAAGAGTGGCTCGATAGGCTGCTCTATAAGCCGGTCTTATACGCTAGCATATTGAGCGTTGCATACACCTATTGGAGAACTTTGCCATGCGCCATCCCAACGTTCCCGAGTCACTGGAAGGTTGGTGGATACTCCACCGAATGTTTGATTTTGACCGCTATAACTGGGACAGGCTCCCGGCTTATGAGCGGGGAGATATTGTATTGGAAGCAACTGAAAAGCTCTCCAGGCTCAAAAATGCTCAAGACTCCGACTTGAGTCTGGCTCAAATGCTCGGTCATAAGTGTGACTTTATGCTCACACATTACAGCAAAGACTTTGACGGTCTGGCTCATGCCGAACTGGTATTCGACAAACTGCGCATTTCTGAGTTCTTCACTCCAGCTGAGTCGTATGTGTCGATTTTGGAGCTGGGTATGTACGAAGCCACTGCCAAGATTCACAAAACTCTTGAAGAACAGGGACTGAAAGCCAATTCTGCCGAATGGGTGGAAGCTTTCGACAAAATGGTGGCAGAGCAAGAAAAATCGCCTCACTTTGGAGGACGGCTCTGGGCGCGCATTCCCCAGCGTCGTTATGTCTGCTTTTATCCCATGGACAAAAAACGCGGTGAAGAGGTCAACTGGTACATGCTTCCTTATGAGGAGCGCGGCAAGCTGATGCTCGAGCATGGAAAAATCGGCCGTACATATCATGGACTTGTCACCCAGGTGATTTCAGGCTCGATTGGTTACGACGAATTTGAATGGGGTGTCGACCTGTACGCCGACGATCCGCTCGTTTTCAAAAAATTGATTTACGAAATGCGTTTCGACGAAGCCAGCGCCAAATATGGTTGTTTCGGCGACTTCTATACTGGACTGCAATTCTCGCTTGATCAATTCTCTGTCTATTTAGACGGCGATGCGGTGCCGGCTTTGAAGGAACTTGAAACAGCAAGATCCTAAGAGTTTTAGCCAAGCAATTCAAACAAACCACAGGAGACCCGCATGATAACCCTAGCTGATGCTCGTCGCGTAATTGATGCCGCAGAAAAGAAAGCAAAAGAAATCGGACAACCGATGAATATCGCCGTCGCAGATTGTGGTGGCAATTTGGTGGCACATGTAAGAATGGACAATGCCTGGATGGGAAGTGTGGATATCTCAATTAAAAAAGCCTGGACATCCAGAGCCTTTGATATAGCGACCAAAGATCTGGCTGAACACAGTCAATCCGGCGGTCAGTTCTTTGGTATCAACGCATCAAACGACGGTCGCGTGATGATTTTTGCCGGCGGCATTCCGCTCAAGAAAGAGGGCAAAGTTGTGGGCGCTATTGGTGTCAGCGGCGGCTCTGGAGAGCAAGATCACAGTGTGGCAGAAGCCGGTGCAGCTGCGTTTTAGCTAAATAGATTTCTGTTTACTTGATTTTGATCTTGCCCATCGAAGCGCTTGCCTGAAGTTCTTTCACAACAGGTGAAATGCTGTTCGCCTGCGCCTGCAAGCTTTGCATGTGTCCTTTGTTTCCTGAGTAATAAGCCACATAAGCGTATCTTCGCAAATAAGGCACCACTTGTATCGACTGACTGCCGTTTGTTTGTCTTGCCAGTGCAAGGGCGCGACCAAGCATTGAAGAGGCAGCACTAAAACGTCTTTGATCCGAATACATACAACCCAGATTGAACAGCGCGCGTTGCAAATAATCTTTGCTGCCGCCAAACGTGACTATCGCCTGGCGATAAACATCTTCTGCTTGTTTGATTTTCTTTTGTTCGATATAACATTTAGCCAAACGATCCATTCGTCCATATATGAGCGGATTGTCCTTCTCAAGCACTTCTTGTGAGATGGATAACGCGTCTTTGAAATATGACTCAGCTTCTTTCTTGTCACCTTTTGCCATGTAGACTATGCCAAGATTGTCGTAACTATTCGCCAGCGACAAATGTCTTTTGCCCATAACGGTGGCTTTGACATCAAGTGCCGTTTTGTACAGCTTGTCTGCCATATCCAGATTGCCCCGATATCTGTATAAGTCGCCCAGTTTGTCACAAGTAACCGACCACTCTATAAGCGGACCTCGCATTTCAATTTGCGCAGTGCCGGCCCAGCCTATAAGAGGTGAGCCTTTCTTGTACGTTTCTTTCTCTGCAGCTTTTTTAGCCTGTTCGCGGAATTTCCC
>CAZEQP010000267.1:0-5360 GCA_964514345.1 uncultured Candidatus Obscuribacterales bacterium | reverse complement strand
CCTTCAGGCAAACGTTCAAGCAAAGTGTCGACAATCTGCTGGGTCAATTTTTTGACCAGGTCTCTTATTCTTGAACTTTCGCTACCATGTTCTCCTTCAACAGCAAGAAATGCCTTGGTCATCGCCACAGCGATTTTTTGAGGTTCGAACGGGGCAATGCTGCCGTTTCTTCTCAAGACTTTATAATTGTTAAAAACACTGATGGCAGTGCCTTGTGCACTGACATCAATTACTGTAGTACTGGGTGTGGTGGCGGAGGATGGAAGCCGGCTCATTTAGTCTTTACTCCTATGAGTGGGGAGACAAAATCCTCTTGGGTCCATTTAAGACCGGACCAAGAGGAGAGTCCATATCAAACACTGGTTTTATTCATGCTCGACATGGACGTTCCTCTTTAAATCGAAGAGGGATTCGTCCTTAACGCTCGGGTGGGTAGACTGGCTTGCAGCGTCCTTTTACAGTGGGCTGTTACAGTTGCGGGACAGCGGTGGCATCTCACCACACTTCCCCCACCAGATTGAGATTTTCGCAATAAGAATCTCAACCCCTGTGTCTTACCGAGCGCACAGGTGCTTTTGGTTTTGCTCCTTGGTTTTTGATTTGTTCAGTACACTGAAGTTAACACTCTTAACGAGAGGACGCAATTACTCAACTAGTTATGCGGCGTATATCGGAAAGGCTCAAGCTTCAAAGGCAGTGTGTTTCGAGTGTATTAAATCTGGATTTCAAGTCCTGAAATGAATTTAGACAAGGATTCAGTCGCCATTGGGCGGAATACTTTTTTCAGTCAAAAGCCAGTTATTGAGCTTTTCTTTCAACTGCTTCAATGTATATGGTTTAGCTAGATAATCGTCCATTCCGGACAGGCGACATTTTTCATCGTCGCCTGTCATGGCGCCTGCAGTCATAGCAATAATTGTTATATGCTCTCCGGTTTTTTCTTCTTGTTTACGAATTGCTTGAGTTGCTTCAAAACCGTCCATCACAGGTAAGTGGCAATCCATTAATATAAGTGAATATCGAACGCGATCCAGTTCATCCAGAGCGGCCTGACCGTTTGAGACTGCATTGGCGCCGATGCCCAGCATTTCAAGTTGTTTCAGCGCCAGACTGCGCAACACCGGATTGTCTTCCACCACAAGCACTTTACCTTGAGAAGCAGTGGCTAAATTGATAGAAGCTGACGTCGTATATCGTTTCAATATAATTTCGTTTGAATGCAGAAGGGGGATTGAGAACCAGAAAGTAGAACCCTTTCCTTTTTCGCTTTCCACGCCGATTTCACCATCCATAAGTTCAACCAGATGTTTGCTTATGGTCAGTCCCAGGCCGGTGCCGCCATATTTTCTAGTGGTGGAGTCATCTGCCTGGGTAAAAGGAACGAAAAGCATTTTGCGTTCATCCGGGGCAAGACCAATTCCTGTGTCAGTGACACTTATCTTTATTATGGAATGTTCTTCTTTTCTATCTAGAACTTCTGCTTTCACTTCGATGCTTCCGCGTTCTGTGAACTTGATGGCATTACCCATCAGATTGAGCAAAACTTGATTGATACGCACCGGATCCCCGGTCAGATGAGGCTTTTTTTCTTCTAAAACAGGATCTATGAGACAGTTGAGTGAAATCCCTTTTCTTTGAGCGGAAGGCAATAATAAATTGATTGAGTCGCGAATCATGTCTGCAGGATTGATTAGCAAATTCTGCAGTGTCATTTTGCCTGCTTCAATTTTGGAGAGATCCAATATATCGTTCACAATCGAATGCAATGATCTTGCCGCGTCTTGCATGGAAGA
Organism: uncultured Candidatus Obscuribacterales bacterium; assembly: GCA_964514345.1. Classification (GTDB taxonomy): domain Bacteria; phylum Cyanobacteriota; class Vampirovibrionia; order Obscuribacterales; family Obscuribacteraceae; genus Aved-18. The sequence continues at coordinate 3,567 of CAZEQP010000267.1, read as the reverse complement.
AGCCAGTTCTTTTTGATGCGCAGTAAGTTCGGTTTGCAGAAGAAGCTCGTTCATTCCCAGGACGCCTGTCACTGGGGTTCTTAATTCGTGACTGATATTTGCCACGAAAGAAGACTTCAAATTGGACGCCTCAAGAGCCTGATCCCGAGCCAGAGTCAATTTTTCATTTAAAATTTTCAGCTCTTTATTTGCTTGACCCAGCTTTTGATTTGCTTCTTCAAGCTGACCCGGACTTTTTAAGGCAAGCATTTTGGGAATGAGCGGCCACAAAAGAATTGCGGTCAAAAGGGAAACTATGGCGGTATGCAAATCTAGCAAGGCTTCCGCCCAGTAATGAGCGTTATAGATAGTCCAGATTTTCATGACATGAGTCATGCCGCAAGAAACAATAAATAGTGCAAATAATCTGAACATCCAGGGATAAGGAAGATCGCCGCCTCTTTTTCGTACAAAAAATATTAGAGCGGCGGGGATGGCAAAATAAGCAAGGGCAATGCCTGCGTTTGCCGTGATCCAGGTGACAAGCAAAGGCATATTCCATTGCAGACAATAGCCGTGAGGCATGAAATTTATTAAAAAATCGCTCATCAGTGATTTTTTTTCGCCAGCTCTTTTTGCACTACCGAAATGAGGTCATCCATTGATTTCACCGGCTTTGGTGTCACTGTCGACCAGAGCAGTTTATTCTTTTCTTTCGACAATGAATATAATTCAAGCCTGTTTACAAGACAAATTCCACCGGATTGATAACTTATCCAGACTCGCTCTTTTGATGCGGCGGCAAAACAAAGTCCCAGATCCGGCAATTCAGGAGTTCGGCAGCATCCGGCATTAAAATTTCCTCCCACATCTGCCATTTTGCCTAAATGATTTTGCAGGTTTGCAGGCAGTTGAGAATATTTTTTTATCGAGTTGAAATTATTGGGTTCCTGCAGCTTTTGCAATTCTTCCTTTGTCAAGGATTGTTCTTGATTAGAGCTTGTGTCAGAGGATTTTGACATTACATCAGAACTTATAAGAAAGAAAGAGCACAAGAGCAGGGTGAGCGAAATAATAAATGGTTGGAGCTTTTTACTTTTCATACTTTGATAAATTGTATCATTGCAAACTGAGCAACCCACAAATGAAAACACGACCCATAGAAAAAGAAGATGTCGAGGCTCTGGCCCGAATATACATGCGTGCTTTTGCTCAGGAGAACACAGGAGAAATCTGGACGCTTGAAGCGGCAGCCAACCTGATCTCATACTGGCACTCGCGTCAGAGCGACCTTTCCTATCTGGCTTTCAGGCAGGAAGACCAAAAAATTGTGGGAGCCTTTCTGGTGGGAGTGAAACCCTGGTGGGACGGAAATCATCTGGTGGACGGAGAAATTTTTGTCGACCCGGATTTTCAAAAAACGGGCGTTGCCACTCTTTTATTACAGGAAGTACTTTTAAAAGCGAAGCTTATATACAATCCGGTTTGTTTCCAGACTTATACTTTTGGTGATTCAAAACCACTTTCCTGGTATAAACGTCTGGGATTTGAAGAAATCAAGCATTGGACCATGATCAAAGCGGATTTTTCCTGCCTTTTGAAAAATATAGAGCAAAACAAAAAATGAAAGACTATCGCGACAAACCAATTGTTTTGCCCTCAGGATGTCTGGACAATACCGCCCTCGATTATCACCATATAAAAATCGATCTGGATGGAGACGCCGACAAAGAGTCGTTAGTTGATCTGGCACTGTATAAAGTGGCAGTGCATTCGGTTTATGCTTCAACATCAACAGAGTATTCGCCTTATCACAAAGCCTTTGCCCATGCGCTTGCCTCTGTATGGTTGCGCGAAACACCAGCCCGTCTGCTTTGTCGCGTCAATGAAATTTTAAAAAAATACTCGGTGGAATTACTGGCACTGGACGGATACAGACCGATTGCCCTGCAAAAAGACATCTGGAATTATTTCATTAAAAGAGGTGAGGAAGTACTGGAGCATCCCAGTCCGGAAGAACTTGTTCAGTTTGCCGGAACTTATTGTTCGGATCCGCGCAGCTTTGATCCCGGTAATTGGAAAACCTGGCCGGTACACAATACCGGCGGGGCCATTGATTTGACCCTGAGATCGCTGAAAGACGGCAAGACGTTATTTATGGGTTCCAGTTTTGATCAGGCGGACGAAATTTCAGCCACAACTTTTTTTGAAAACGCCTCTATGCAAAGCGAAAAAGAAGTCGAAGCAAGAGCGAACCGGCGGCTGCTTTATCATGCCATGTGTGAAGTAGGGTTCGTCAATTATCCCCATGAGTGGTGGCATTTTGACTACGGAACCCAGATGTGGGTTAAAAACGGAAATAAAAGACCGCCGGCATTATATGGCCGCTCCCAACCGCCCAACACCTGATAATTTTTCAGGGGGGTGGACAAATTGTGACTTGAAAGGGTACACTTACATATGTATCCTATTGGGGTTTTTATGAAAACGCTACCTCCACGCCAGCAAGATGTATTGAACGCCATTGCCAGGCTCAGTCGGGAAAAACATTATGCTCCCAGTCTGGCCGAATTGGCTGCTTTACTGGGAGTGAAAAATCGTATGACTGTGCACCAGCATGTGACTGCTCTCAAAAGCAAGAATATGGTGGAGTGGGAGCCGAATTTAAACCGCTCATTACGTGTATCCGAGCTGGGTATGCAGCACCTTACCATCAGTCTTGAAGAAGATTTCCAGGCTCAAGACGAAAATCTGATTCAATTTCCAAAACAACAAGAATCACAGACCAGAAAGCTTCCTCTGGTCGGCAAAATTGCAGCCGGCTCACCTATTGAAGCCATCAATCAAACTACTGATTTTCTAGCCATAGAATCCGACTATGCCGAGCGCGGTTGTTATGCTCTTCAAGTTAAGGGAGAGTCAATGATTGAAGACGGTATTTATGAAGGCGACTATGTAATAGTCAAACCCAATCCCTCTCCCCATAACGGAGATATAGTAGTGGCATTGATGGAAGACGGATCTGCCACCCTGAAACGCTTTTATAAAGAGAAAGGCGGATTTCGTTTACAACCGGCCAATTCAAGCATGCAGCCGATTATGGTGGAAAGCAGACACGACCTGCATGTCCAGGGTGTGGTAGTGGGTTTGTTCAGGAAAATCTGAATATTATTTATTGCGAATAAAGTCGTTTCATCAAATCAGGCATAGCCACTGAAGTATCTACAATCAGGGTCTTTTCGTTTTCGTAGCGGACTTGACCGGGTTTGTTTTTGTCCAGATTTTTTACATACCTGCACTGTGTATATACAACTGTGACTTTGGCGCCGGCTGAAATGCGTGAAAGTCTGGCGGCGATTTGTGCCGCTTCTGTAAGAGTGGATTTGGGAGGGTCTTGTTTAGTTGAGGGCACTCGAATTAAAACATGGGCTCCGCTTTGACCTTGAATATGAAGCCAGATATCGTACTGGTTGGCGATTGAAAGCAAGTGACTGTTTTCATGCCTGTTTCTGCCGGCGAAAATTTTCCATCCGTCTTGCGAAGTGAGTGTGAGCAGTCTTTTTTTGCCGCCGGATCTTTCTTTTTTAT
>CAZEQP010000266.1:0-5435 GCA_964514345.1 uncultured Candidatus Obscuribacterales bacterium | reverse complement strand
TAATTTAATCGACTTCCAGCTTGAGGAAGCTTTATCTGGTTCGGATATTTCCACCCACACCGGTCGCATCGAGGCCGCCAGGAAAGTGATTCCAGTTATTGCGGCTATGAAAGACACAGTGGCGCGGGTCGAGTATATACGGCAGATGGCCAGTCGGCTCGATATCAAAGAAGACGCTTTGCTTACAGATGTGCGCCAGGAGCGCGAGCACAGAGGACGCGCGGATAACAGAGGTTCTTCGCCTTTTGGCCGGCATGCTCAAAGTACTCCCGCCAAAAGACCGGTTCAGTCGGGGCTGGCTGATGCTGAACGCAAAATGCTGGCGTTTTGTCTGACTTCGCGTGATGACCACGCCAAAGCTATGGAAGTGATGGCTGATGAAGAATTTCTAACTCCTGAGCACAAACAGATAAAAGAGGCACTGGTGGGGATCGGCAGCCAGTTTTCTTCTATCGAAGATTTGCAGCATAACCTGATGAACCGACTGGCGCCTGAGCCGGGGCTTTCTGCTTATCTTACCGAGGTGATTCTGGCCGCCGAAGAGCTTAAAAAGCAGAATCTGCCGCTGCTTGTGGTTCTGGTCGATTACAAGGCAAGAATAATCAAAGAGCGATTAACAGGTTTAATCAAAACGCTTATGGGGTTTGTGAAAGATGAGGGGAAAGCTGAGGAAATCCAGGTTAGAATTAGAGAACTAAAACGACTTGAAGCAGTAGAATTACCACAGGCCAAATCTTTAGGCGAGTTAGAGACTCTGAAACAAAAAATTGAAGCGATTGATACAGACTTGAGCGAGGCGAAAGTGTGAGCAAGAAACCGAAGACTACAACCAAAGACAAAGAAGACAGCTTCATAAAACGCCTGGATAAAATGGAAGAGTCAGGCAAAGAGCGCCAGCGCTCAGGGCTTGCCGAGCTTCTGGATGAAAATGAAGAAGGCGCCGACGATGATGTTATCGCCCGCGAGCCGGAAGAAGAAGTCGAAGCAGATCCAGACCAGTTTGAAGAAGTAGTCTCGCGCGGATTGTCCTCTGATGATCCGGTGCGTATGTATTTGCGTGAAATCGGACGAATTCCGCTTTTGAGCGCCGATCAGGAAATTGAATATGCCCGCCAGATAGCCATGGGTGGCTCAGACGGTGCCATGGGCAAGCGTAAACTGGTGCAGGCAAACTTGCGACTGGTTGTTTCCATTGCTAAAAAATATGTGGGACGCGGCATGCTTTTCCTGGATTTGATTCAAGAAGGGAATCTGGGTCTTATCCGCGCCGCCGAAAAATTCGACCACGAACGCGGATACAAATTCAGTACATATGCCACCTGGTGGATTCGCCAGGCTATAACCCGCGCCATTGCCGACCAGGCAAGGACCATTCGTATCCCGGTGCATATGGTCGAGACTATAAACAAACTCAAGAAAGTTACGCGCAAGCTGGCTCAGGATAAAGGTCGCAAACCGACTGAAGAAGAAATTGCCGAAGCCATGGAAGTGACTGTAAGCAAATTGCGCGACATTGTAAAAGTGGCTCAGGAACCGGTCTCTCTTGAAACACCTGTAGGCAAGGAAGAAGACAGCCGACTGGGCGACTTCATTGAGGACCGTGAAACTGACGCACCAGCCTCATCTGTCACGCACGAACTTTTGCGTGAAGACATCATTGATGTTATGGCCGGTCTGACACCGCGCGAACGCGATGTGCTCAGACTGCGTTTCGGACTGGATGACGGGCGTACCAGAACACTGGAAGAAGTCGGTCAGTTGTTCGGAGTGACCAGAGAGCGTATAAGACAAATCGAAGCCAAAGCTTTGAGAAAATTGCGCCATCCCAATCGCAGCCGCCGTTTGCGTGAGTATATCGACGACTAGTGGATCCTGCTACTGAAGCGCATAATCAGCCGTTATTGCTTGGTATCCTCTGGATAATTCTGCTTTTGATCGCCAATGCATTTTTTGTGGCGGTTGAGTTCGCGCTTGTGTCGCTACGTCGCAGTCGTATTCAAGACATGGTGCAGCAAGGCGACGCCACGGCAAAAGTAATTCAAAACATGCAGCACGAAATGGATACTACCATTGCCGGTGCCCAGCTCGGCATTACTCTTGCCAGCCTGGCTCTGGGTTGGGTGGCGGACAGTACTCTTCACCGGCTGGTGAACATGTTTCTTGCATCACTTCCTCTGTCCAAGGGAGTGCATGCGCCTGAAGGTCTGGGAGTGGTTCTTTCCTTCATCATGCTTTCTATGATCCATGTCATTCTGGGCGAACAGGTGCCAAAGTCATGCGCTTTGCGTTTTCCGGAGAAAGTGGCAGTATTGCTAGCCTGGCCTTTCCGATTTTTTATAATTTGCTCCAGACCGCTTGTTGTACTGATGAATTTTCTGGCTTCCATCTGTCTGAAAATTTTTCATGTGCCTGTGGCAAGCGAATCGGCTCACGCCATCGGATCGTCTGATGAATATTCAATCTTGTTTCAAGAGAGCAAAGAAGCCGGCGTTCTGCACGAACACGAACAAGAATTACTGAACCGTACTCTTGTCCTTAGAGAAAAAGTGGTCGATTCTCTGATGATTCCTCGCACCCGTGTCAAATGGATTGATTTGAACGACAGCCAGGAAGAGATAAAGGAGCAGTTGCTCAAAACGCCGCATTCACGTCTGGCTGTTGCAAGAGGCGATATCGACGAGATGCTGGGATTTGTGCGGACCAAAGACATTCTGGCTATGGAATTACAGCATAAAAAATTGGACATTGAGTCAGTTGTTTTTGAACCTATGTATATTCCGCACAATCAAGACGCGCTTACAGTGCTGCAATCATTCAGGCGCGAACAATATGGAATGGCTGTTGTACTTGATGAATTCGGCGGGGTGGAGGGAATACTAACCGTCAATGATATTGTCGGAGCCACATTTGGAGCGGTTCCCGCAATTCTGGATCAAGGAAGAAATCGTTACAAAAAAAATAGTGATACAGAATGGATCATTGACGGACAGCTTTCTATCGAAAAGTTTGAAGAAGTGCTTAGTATTAAAGTGGAAGCGCCGGAAGGATTTAACACTGTGGCTGGCCTTGTAATAGGCTTACTGGAGCGGATTCCCGAGAAGGGTGAAATTGTAGAAGTACAAAATATTAAATTTGAAATATTGGAAGTTGCCGGAAACAGGCTTTCCAGGCTGAGAGTCAATAAATAAATTAATCGTGCTATGTCTTTAAATACCTGAAAGTGAGATTCAATCTAGCTTAAAGGTAAAGGAGACATAGTGATGAAGAAGATTCCCACTTTACTGGTCTTTGCAGCTGCAATTGTTGCCGGTTTTGTTCCGATGCAGCAAGCAGAAGCAAGAGACTATTATGTGCAGGGTCCGGGAACCTATATAAAAATAGGAAAACCTAGATATTACCGCACATACAGAGATAATGGCTGGCGACGCCACCGTGGATGGTTTCATCGTCATCACCGCGATTGGGACAGAGATTCGAACCGACGTTACAGTAATCGATCTGTCTATTATCGCTGGTATTAAGTCTGGTTTTGCTTGACCTCAACCCCGGCTCGCTCTGGGGTTGGGGAAGAGCATCCGAGGCTTGGAAGGATTTTTGTGTTATGTTCAAATGGATTTTACCTATTTTTCTTTTTTCTTTGATAGCTCCACCACCGCCTGAAACGGCAGTGAGAGCTTCGGAAGTGGAAAGACCTCAACCTCAATCTCACACGGCGGCACCTGTTTATCACCCAATAAAAGAATCCTGCGACATACCTGTAAATTGGGGGGAAAGTCCGGCAACATCACTTCATCATAAAGATCATCACGTATTTTACTACTGGGACGACAAAGACAAAGTCTGGAAAATACATCGACCGCGGCCTTTCGGCAACGTCACTTACGGCACCTGGTGGTACTAACTACTAACTTTGTGACACTAAAAACAACAAAACATTTTGATTTTTGATACCAAAACTACTTGCTAAATTGCTTTATGCCTGCTTAAGCATAAAAATGAGCCGATTTTATGCATGGGGGAGCATATTTACCTTTTGGTCTAGAGCTGAGTGCTTGTTTTACTGGCCACAGAAGAGCTCATTGTACGAGTCACTGAGATATTCAATCCATTGATTTCTTTTTCCAGACAGTCGCCGTCTGCTTTTGAAATAGTGCCATAACCTGCTGTGAAAAAGGCAGCTTCTTTATCAACCAGAACTTTATGTCTGGCTTTCAAGTCGGCAGCCTGCTCAAGCGAGAGCCAGCCTTTATTTTCTCCCATATTGATTTGCTGCTCGATTCGAGTCAATCTTTTCAGATAATTGGATTGACGGGGAGCGGTAGCCTGGACTGTGGTGGTGACCACTTTTGTCGGCTCTTTAACTGTTGTAGTTTCGACTGTGGTGATGGTATCGGCCAGCACGACAGGAGCAATGGCAACAACCGAAACGGCGGCCAGTGTCAATTTTGTCATGTTACTTAAGTGCATGGTTAAACTCCTTGTAAGTTATCCACGATTTTCGAACCGATAAAAATGTTTCTTTCAGCCTCAAGCATTGCCGGCGTGGGAACCGGAATGTAATTGACATTGCGTCTGAATATGACGCAAGGCCAGAAGAATGCATCTTCGAACGTACCTGCTACGTTCCATCCTTCGTCAGTCCTTCGTTGAATAAGCTCTGCCAGAGAGGTTATTTGATTACTGAAAAACCCACCTTTTGCGTGTTCAACAAGATACTCGTAGTGCACGTTTGGGTCCTTTGCTATCATGATCAGCATAGGATCTATGCCACCATGCATGACACACGCAAGCTCAAGATTGTCTTTCATCTGATGAACTAGAAGCTCCTGCAAAAGCGTGTTTTCGATGTTTTCAAATATGTCCTGACCTACTTGTATCGAACGCACATCGTGACAGGGTTTATCAATTTTTTTCATTACAACAACAGGCGGCGAGAAGAGTTTATCCAGAACACAAGCAGGTACCCAGGATGTATTTAAGTACTGGATAAATTTGTCGCTCACGGCTTGCTCTTCGCTCTGGTCTTTTTCGCAATGGACTTCTTCAACGATATATTGAGGTACGTGACCCAGGCGCTCGGTGCGATGGAAGATTAAATTGGGCATCCGCACTTCATCCCCGCAAATATCGATTATTTCCCAGCCGGCAAGGGCCAGATTGTTCAAAATCCGGCGCAGAGCATCCACATCGGTCTCGTCCGTCCGGGGCTTGAACGCTTCTATCCGGTGTTCTAACAGTACATAGTTGGGATTATTCTGCGTATTCATATCTGCCACCAAAAATTCTGAAAATAGAAATTAAAAATAGTTCGCTAAGTTGACGGGAACTTATTAAAATAAGTTCCTGCACTCAAATCCTGCTTGCAAGGAGAATGACTTGAGCTTTATTAAATTGTCTGCCGTAAGTCTGGCGCTTTGTTTTGCCGCTTCCGGCAC
>CAZEQP010000265.1:0-5447 GCA_964514345.1 uncultured Candidatus Obscuribacterales bacterium | reverse complement strand
TGATAGTGGAAATAGTCGTCTAAAATGGCGTAGCTGATTTTCCAGCCCAAGCGGCTTGTTTTGCCGTCTGACCATCTGAACCAGCCCTCTTTCTGGTAATAGCCTTCTTTTTTGTACGACTCAGGGAGCCCGTTTTCGAAGAAGGTTTTTACCTCGGTGTCATAAGTTCCGAAACGGACGAATGTAGAACGCAGATTGCGATTGAACCAGAAGGAATCATCCTTCTGCAGAACCGCTTTGGCATTCCACAAGCGTTTTCGCGCAAGCACGATGCCACCTGGATGAAACTGCTCTTCCAGGAAACTGCCGTCTTTCTGTCTGTCGGCGATAAGATTTGGAATGCCGTTTTCATCGAAACCGCGGACAGTGAGAACATTGCGTCCTGTCGCGTCCATTTTGCCCCAGAGCTTGAGCCTGGAAATATCGATGGTTTGACAGGTGGCATTCTCATTGCCGTGATAATGTGAAAACTCACTGACGGTGCCGTTCTCGCGATAGTAAACGAGAGCGGCGTCACCGTTGCGATAGAGAATGACAGAGTGAAGTACTCTGCGATGCTCGTCATCGTAACGCGGGCAGCGCATCTTTTCGATTTTTCCTGTCAGTCGCACCAGGTCTTGCAACTTGGTGGGAAAGGGAAAAGCTGATTCGGCTTTCTTGTACCATGCCGAGATGGTGAGGGCAGCCGCTGCGGCAAGACTTGCACAAACAGCGGCAGAGTAAGATAAGATTTTGAGTCTCATGGCTAGTTTCTCCTTCGCACCAGGAGGGTTCAGCTTCAGCTCATTGGGAATATCCATCCCGATACCAAACTATGAGCTTACCCGCGCGAGAGTTCCTGGGAATCTCGGGCGCGCAAAGTAAACTGTCAGGCTGGAAGATGGATACTTAAGACAAAAACGTCGCTATCGGGCTGAAAACATTAGACTCTTAATTCTTGAGTCGTTTCATCTTGACTTCCTATTGAATATTTACTCATAAACATCTTGATAACCCCGGGAATAAGAGCGCTATAATTAAGAACTTCTGTGAGCTACGCTAGATACCTAAAAAGCTGGGTAAACTAATTAAGCCGATACTCATAAAATGAACAGGGTATAAATCTTTTTGTAAGAGATAGGAGCACAATTTAGTTAAATGGAAATTACTTGGCGGGTGGCCGCTGTCACGGATCCTGGTTTAAAGCGCAAAGAGAATCAAGACAACTTTTTTCTCAGCGCCGATCAAAAACTGATGGTGGTGGCAGATGGAATGGGTGGCATGAAAGGCGGAAGCCGGGCTAGCCGAATAACTGTAGATACAGTTTCGCAATTATGGCAAAATTCTCCCCCGGACTCTGACGAGAGTGCTGTAGTTTTGGAATGGCTTGCCAACGCGGCTTACGCAGCCAATGAGGCGGTTTTTCAAGCAGCCGCCGCCGACCCCGCCGTCAAAGACATGGGTACCACTATAGTCGCAGCGATTCACTCGCGAGACGGCAATTTGAACATTGTGCACGTTGGAGATTCGCGTGCCTACATGGTTCGCGACGACAAAGCAAAAGTTCTAACCATTGATCATTCTATAGTCATGGAAATGCTGGCCAAGGGAAAAATGAATGAAGATCAGCTCAAAGCGAGCCCTTTCAAACATTATCTTTCGCGTTGCATCGGTCACAAAAAAGTTGTAGAAGCCGACAAAACTCCAGTTGCCATCAAACCAGGAGACTGGATAATTCTTGCCAGCGACGGTCTTTCTGCTGTTCTTAAAGATCATGAAATTGGAGAAATTGCTTCCACTTGCGATTCTGCTCAAGAAGTTTGCAACGATTTGCTGAGTGAAACTCTGGCTAGAGGAGCACCGGACAACGTCACCATCATTGTCGCCAATTATGTGAAAGTAAAAGAAGAAGCCGGTCGTCTTAAGTAATTCAGACGAAAGCATTTATGCTTCCCCAGGCATATTTTCAGCCTCTTTTTATGCCTGGGCAGGCATAAATACTTTTTGCAAGAGACTTTTTTGCAAGTGTGTCCCCAAAGCACTATAAAAAATAGTAAGAGGCGGCAAATTAAAGAAGGGGAAGGGCACCGGTAGGCGCCCTTCCCTTTCTTCTAGTGTCAGACCGCTTTAACGCCGGCCATGCCACTTATCTTCGATCTTCATGTCGGCGTAGACCGTGGCGAAAACGAAGAGGTCGTACAGGAAGTGCACGACAATCGCCGCCAGAAGGCCATAGGTGAAGGTGAAATAGAAGAACACCATGCCCATGAACCAGCTGTTGGTCCAGCCGAAGGGGCCCTGGTACTTGTGCCCGTCGCGGAACTCGTTGTTGGCGGCAATGAGCGCTGCCGGAACGGTCCAGGATGCGGCGTTCACCAGGTGATCAGCCAGATAGCCCAGAGTGAAGAAGTTGGCCACATGACTGAGCGGATAGGTGAGAAGCTCGACCAGACCCCAGCCGGGAAGACCGACATGGGTCAGGAAGCCGCCAAGGATCCAGTTCACCACGATAACGGCGGGGAATGCCGCCAGAAAGCGCAGCCAGCGGAAAGTGACTTCCTCGAAGAAGCCGGCCGAGAGGCTGACCCAGAAACCGGCTTTGAAAACGCGCTCTGCGTGCCGGATGCCGTTGGGATCGATGAAAGTGCGCGCCAGAAGAAAGGCGTTCACTCCAACTGCCCAGAGGAAGACCCACTTGGCCGACCAGAGCCAGTCCCAGAGAGAACCACTGGAGGACCAGAGATCCCAGAATCCGATCGGCATCGCCGACGGGAAAAAGAGGTAAGTGACGCCGATGATTGGAAGCGTGATGAGGATGGCCAGGACATGCCCGAGAATGTGGACGGGCAACGCCTTTTCCAGCTGCTGATACATGGGCGCGCTGGTAATGGCTTCTCTGAGGTTGCTCAGAAGCCGAATTTTGGTGGACATTTTTAGCTTGCCTTTCCTGATTGGTTGGCGTTTTGTCCGTCGTTTTTTAAAGCACCGCAGTGCTTTGATCAGTCAGGATGACATGACAGTATTAGGGAGTTTTTACGGTTCCAGACTTGATCGAACGGTGGGGACAATTCACCGTATTGAAATTCACTTATGCAAAACAAGGAAAAAGGCGCGAATTAATCATAGCTACTAGTTTTTCAACTTAGCGAAATTAGTGGAGCATTAGGAAGTGTCTGCTAGTTGCGCTAACCTGAAATTGAATGATTGGTAAAACAAAAGTGAGCAAAAATTTGGAAATGGTAGAGCCAAATTATTAAGGTAATGTTGCTCTTCTAGATTCCCTTTCAGACAAGACCCACAGCCAGCAAAATTTTTGGTCCTCGGAAAAAATCAAATCGACTCTTTCTCAAGAGCCGATGAAGAGTGCATTGACTCAAATCAACGAAAGGAAAGACAATGAAGAAAAGTCGCATCGCACCCCTGCAGTCGCAGAGCCTACGCCAGCTGGCCGGGGTATCTGTTGATGCAATGACCTTGCAACTGCAGGAGTACTATCCCGAATGCCTGAAAGCCTTTCCGATGGAAGGCGAAATCGAGACTCTTGATACCTTCCTGGAAGTCCTTCAAGAGCCTGGCACCTGGGATATCATCGTCCTGAAGGACGAGATGCAAAAAACCATCGGCGGCATTCACTATCAGGTTCTGAGCGTCGAAGACGCAATAGTGGACCGGGTAGGCTGGGCAGAGCACGGCTGGGTGGCGCAAGAACACAGATGTTATCCCAACTTCTGTGAACTTATGCGCACGCTCGAGTCGGCCATCAAAACAAATGGTGGCAAGCTCACTTTTCTGGAGTTTCACAACCCCAGGAAAATGACCCCGGCGCAGATTGCAGAAGCGGCCCAGAGCGGCATCACCGTGGAAGGTTCGCTGAAGCTTCTCAGACATGAGGGAGTGTGTGTGGCAGTCGACGCCAATAATGAGATTGCTGCTTACGGGCAGCCTTCCATGGATGGGCAACCAGCTGTGGAATATTTCTCGATTGGCTTTGTGGGCGACAATACTCTTGCCGGAACTATTATGCCGGCAGAGGATTACCTGAAGATTATGCACGCCGCCCACCTCACCATTGACGGTGTGGATCTGGCGAGCGATCCGACGGTGGTGGCATACACGGATGCAGTGAGAGCCGGTGGTGATCTGGTTATTAGACCCCTGGCTGAAATACTTGCTGCATGAGAGAGCAACACTAACTCATCGCAAGTGAGTTGAGGTAGGCTCTCTTAAACTGGCTCGGGCTGTCTTTCGACAGTCCGAGTTTTTTCTTTGGTTTGTTATATTAAAGCATATAGTAAAACTTATTCTAAAACTAAGCAGTGCAAGAGTCGAGATGCGAAGGTGTTTTCCTTCATTTCTCGACTCAGCACTACCTAGTCCGGTTACTCAGCCATCAACGAACGTTGAACTGCTGAACGACCGTTCCTGAAGGAACACGAAATTCCTGACGAACAACTTTGATGCGGTCCCGGGTGGCGGCCGACCATTTGTAGAGCCAGTGAGTCTTGTCGGGCTCGCTCATGGTGGTGGTCCAGAAGCCGGTATTGCTCAATTCAGCATCTTCGATCAGGTGCACTTCCTCGGTAGCCGGCACCGAACGTGGTGACATGCTGCCGTCTTCCTTTCGTTGCAAGAAGTGATAGGTGAGTTGGCTGTTAACCGACCCCGTGCCCCAGATGAAAGATCCGTTGATTCCATCCGAACTGCGCATGGAAACAAGCGGTGCCGGTCCGTAGACCACGTCCCGCATTGGCAATAAAACGCCGCCGATGAACAAGGCTGCGACCAAGCCGATCACGCCGCCGATGACAGTACCGAGTATTGTCCCGAAAGCGTAAGTGCCGGCATTTCCTTTGGAAGCTTTCGCGCAGACCAGGCCGATAAAGAAGCCGACTGCGGCAAAAGCGTAAATGCTGTACATGTGTTTTCCCTTACTTTTGTGGGTTTGCGTAAGACAGTGTAATCAAAGAAAGACAGGAGAAAGCCGGATTTCTAAGCATCCGGACTTTCTCCTGTAGTTGGAAGCGATAATTACTTGTCCTGCACAATCGGCGGAACCTGGTATGCCCGCGCCCTTTGCGTGAGGCGCTTGAACAGCCAGAGATTCTCCATGCCGATATTGTCCTGGGGCCATACAGGACCACCAAAGTTGAACGGCTCGGGGATGAGGTCGGCAGGCTTGAGGCTTTGCAGCACACAAACCCACGACTCATGCGCCCGGCGCAACTTTTGTCCGCTCTTTGCCAGAGCAGCGAAGTGCGACTCGAATGCCCTCAGAGTCTGAAGGTGTCTCGGTTCAGTCACTTCGAAGTGATCCTTCATGAGCCATTTGGCCACGTGGTAGTGGCTCGGTGCAGCTTCAAGAAAGTCCTAACCAGCGCGTTTGGCCAGGCGTACGAAACCGGGCAAAACGACACGCGCCACGTCGTCGGTCGGCAGGGCATTCTGCCCGGGAGCACGACCGGAGAACC
>CAZEQP010000264.1:0-5451 GCA_964514345.1 uncultured Candidatus Obscuribacterales bacterium | reverse complement strand
TAGGTGTCGGTTTAGCCAGTATTCCGTCCTCTTGTGATGCCACCATAACCGATACCGGTACACTTTTTGGAATGGCTTGGAAAGCATTTTTAATTTCAGGCAGACGTTCTTTTACAGCAGCAGATCCGTCTAAAACCACAACCACTCTGTTGGGCGTTTTAGATGTCACTTCTTCTATTGATTGAGCGACAAAACGAGGTTCGATGCCTTTAGGTTTGGCAGGAGCTTTTTTCAAGAATTTGTGACGGCGCCCCATGACGCTTTTCACATCTTCTAATTGTTGTTTCACTCCTTTTGAACCGTCTATCATCACGACCAGTCCCTGACCGTCCATTTCGGTCTGTTCGGCGGCCGCTTCTTCTTCAGCCTGAGCCTTTTTGCGCGCTTCCTCAGCCAGATAATCTTTATGAGCCTGAGCGGCGGCTATAGGATCTTTAGCCAGAACTGTTTTGGCTGAACTGTCTCTAAATGCGTTTATGACAATAGGAGAATGTTCAATTTGAGCGCAGGCCAGATTACCTTCAATGACATCAGAGCCGTTGGGACTGCGTGATGTGCTCAAGCCTTCCACTTTGCTCGACATTTTGTGACTGGACTCAAGCCTGAGATTATGTTCTCCTTCAAGACTGAAATTGGAACATATGAAACGCGGCAAAGTCAAAGTGGCCGATGACAGAGTGTCCAGTTTCAAAGGCACAGCCATTGTCACTTGCACTCTTAATTCTTTGCCTTCAGCGACAGGATAGCAATGCATCAAATAACGGTTGCGACCAAGACTTGAAATCATGCCTGTGCTCTCATGACCTATATTTACGTTCTGGTCCTGTTTTGTTGCTTTGCCTGTGGCTGCAAAACCAGCTTCTATCGGCTCGCCTTCCTGCCAGACAGTAAATTCTGAAATAACCGCATCCGGTGGCAGAGCGATTTCGGCTCTGGCTTCTTTGGGTGAAGCGGTGTCATTATGAAATACATAAGTCCAGCCGATTGATGAAGTGAGATTGTTCGAACTCACAGCACCGTTAATGGCTGAGCGGACCAATTTTAAACCGGGGATGCGCTCACCCACCACATGCCTGCTTAAATATTCATCCGACATGGAAGAAAAGTTTTCGTCTTTTTCGTCTCTAAATGGCTTTCCTGTAACTGTAAAATAAAGCCTCTGCGCGTCCGATTTTTTGATGGGAATGAAAAATCCGGCAATGCCCACCGAGCGCGAATCGGAACATTCCATTTTTAATGATTTTTCGCTGTTCAAAAGACGCATCCATTCAAGACCTTCTTTGCGCTCCTGGGCGATGTCTGAAATGGCTGCTCTTTCAGCCAGACGAATGCACCAGGATTTTGCTTCGGCACAAAAGAATGCCACCATACCAAGAAGTATGCCTGCCGCGATATTGAATATGACATGCCGTCTTGAACTGGCAAATTCCATACGCAGTCGAATCAAATTTCCCACATATAATGCGGTGGCACAGGAGGCCAGAGACAAAAGGGCTATAGTACCAAAACCGGTGCTGAAATTTGTGCCGGTATAATATTCAAAATCGGATGAACCGGCAAACAGAGCGACAGTGCAAATGCCTGCGGCAGTCAAACTTGAACCGACAGCGATTCCAAGAAGAGAACCGCGGACTATGTTGAAACGATAATTGTTCTTGCAATAAAATTTCCAGGAACTGAAAATCGCTATTGGTATCATTGACATCAATAATATTTCAAGCAATGTTTCACAGGGATTGTTCAAGAGCATAAGTGTGATGCGCTGATAACACGACATTGCAGTCAGAAGTCCCATCAAACTTGGAATCAGCACTCCAAATGACATTACGGCGATGCCATCGAATCCATGCCACATTTTTTTCTGGGGCGGACCCAGATCCACTTCTTCAGTCCAGGTTGTTGAATCGGCATCGTCTTTTTTATTTTCCTCAGACGAATTGGAAGAATTGGACGAATCGGATGATTCAGACGAGCCAGACTTGTTTTTTTTCAAGGTTCCCAGTTTGCTTATATGTTTTTGAAACAGACTTTGCAAAGCTTCCAGTGTTGAAGTAACTGAAGCATTGATTGATTCTTTAGCTTCATCCAGTTTTTTATTTGAATTAGGTTGTTTATTTTTGGCATCTTGCTTGTTACTTTGCGTGTAATCATGATGATGGTAAATATGGACATGTTGAGGAAATCCGATCACAGGAATTGGACCGGGCGCTAAGGCGGATTCTTGACTGGTGTTATTTGTGTTAGTGTTATTTGTGTTAGTGTTATTTGTGTTAGTAATATTTGCAGTCGTCTCATCAATGCAAGCTGCTGCCAGCATAGAATCAGACGCGCTGCTTCCATTTTCAGCATTTGAATTAGTATTCATAGTGTCATCTCCGGCATAGTAAGGAATCGCCTCCATGCGCAGAGGCAATTCAAGGGCGTGTTCACAGAAAGGGTTCTAGTAGATTAAGACCGGCAAGAAAAAATGCAAATGGGGTTTACCCCAGGGCCGACTCAGGCAAAAATGCCGGAAACTGTTCGATCTTTTGCTTTGAAGCCGGGAAAGACCAGATCTAGTTGTTTTGCGCTCAAACCCATATGATTGCCGATGCCGCCGGCCAGTACATTGCGGAAATCAGTAAAAACAGGCAGGTCTCTTCCTTCATATAAAGTTTTTTGCGCCAGTCCATCCCAGTTGCCGTACAATTTTCCGCCGTTCACTCCATTGCCCAGAAGCCAGATAAAGTTGCCGTGTCCGTGGTCGGTGCCTCCGTTGCCGTTTTCTTTTACAGTGCGACCGAATTCTGAAACCACCATAATAAGCGTATTTTCAAAACTGGTATCAAGCGCCGCCACCAGTTCGGACAAACCTTTGCCGACCGTACTGAGTTGATTGGCAAGCTGACCTTTGCTCGAACCTTGATTCACATGCGTATCAAAACCGCCCAGAGCAAGAAATGCCACTTGCACTTTCGGTTCCTCTTTCATCAAACGCCCCAGCTGGCGCCCAAATCCACTGAATTTGTTGGCCGGCAAAGCACCACCGTCGGCTGCCACCATTTCTTGCTGCGCCGATTTTTCAAAGGCTTGATTGAATTCGTCTCTGGCCGCCATGCCCTGCTCAAAAGCTTTCCCCAGTGCGTCACTGCGTCCTGCGTACATCTGGGCGAATGAGGACGAGACGCCCGGTCTGTCCATCGGCTGCATCCGTCTTTTAGCCGACGGTGCATATGTTGCCACAGAAACAGGACCGGAAAGTATGCGGGGTGTGGTAGCACCAATATTGATGGCACGGACCGGAGACTGATTGTTGGGAAGCTGAGCTAGAAGTCTGTTCAGCCAGCCGCCGCTTGCTCCTTTGTTGCCCGGCACGCCTGATTCCATGTAGTCCTGGGCATCAAAATGAGAACGGCTGGGGTCCGGTGATCCTGAATTGAGCACAAATGCCAATTTTTTCTTTTTCCATAAAGGCAGTATCGGTGCCAAACTGGGGTGAAGAGCAAAATCACCGTCCAGCTCCAGCCCTCCGTTTTCAGCGCCTGGTTTGGGAATGGCAATTTTTGGTCGCAGGCTATAGTAGAGAGGATCGGCTGTTGGTGCCACCACACTCAATCCATCAACGGCACCTCGCAAAAACACCACCACCAGCTTGCTTCCGTTTTTGGCAGGAGATTTTGATTCGAGCGCCCATGCTTCCATGTTTATTTGCGGAAGCAATAACGAGCAGGAAGCAAAGGCTGCGTTTTTTAGAAATTCACGACGGTCCATTACTATTTCCTCTTAGTATTCGCTCTTAGTATTTCATAAACTCAGGAGAGCCGATGAGCAGTGACAATTGCAAATCAGGATGCGCATTTTCAATAGCTTCGGCTGTTTTTTCACTCAAATTGCCTGCCATTGAATGTGCCACTATATCCGGTTCTATTATGCCTGGTTTCAGTCCCCGCAATCTTCCTGAACAGAAAGCAGTGGAAAAATTGAGCCTGTTAATCAAATTGTCCGGATTGAGCCAGGCTTCCTGAGTGTTTTTATAACCGTCAGGTGTCTGACATTTGTACAGTGGCATTCCGGTCTGACGTAAAAATTGCAAAGCCGGCTGGACAGATTCGACTCTTGTATCGGTGGCTCGCAGAGCCGAAACTAAAAATCTGTAGGGAGACTTGAATTTTGCATTAATATATTTTGTATCCCAGAATTCGTCTGAATTAAACAACGCCTTCAAAACACTGGCTATGTTTCCGTCAGAGCTTATGAAAATTTGGCTCAAATTATCCACCAGGCTCTGGGGTGGTTTGTCACAAACAAAATATTGGGCAAGCTTATGACTTATATGTCTGGCTGTGGATGGATGCCTGGCTAAGAAGTCGAGCACTCTTTCTATTTCTTTTTCACCTTCTCCTTTTATAGTGTGACCCATGATTATTTTATCGCCGAAATCATGTCTTGCCGGATCAAAATTGGAGCCAAACTCTTTGTTTCCTGGCAGCATGTCACTTGAAATATATAGTCCATAACTTCTTATGTAGCGATTTTGCCTGGCAGGATTTTTTGCCGTTCTATTTTGATTTTGCATCATGGGAATCTTCATTTGATTGTTCAGTCTTCCCATCAGCGCTCGTCTGTCAATCATTCCCAGTCCGGTTAAAACGCGAGCCAGTTCAGTCACATCTTTTTGTGTGTATCCGCCATCCACGCCCAGAGTATGCAATTCCATCAGTTCGCGAGCATAATTTTCATTTATGCCTCTAAAATTTTTCAGTTTGTTTTTGTTCTTATTACTGGGACCGAATCCAGCTTGAGTGACGTCTTCCACTGTCGCCTGGACTTTACTGTTCTGCCAGTTGTCCAGATAAAACAACATTGCGGCATGATGAGAAGTGGCTCCCAGAAGATCTCTGAATTTTCCCAGGGCAAATGGGCGGATGGCTTTCGCCTCGTATGAACCAACCCATAAATGATCCAGTCCTTTATCTGATGAAACATTGAAATGATTGAACCAGAAATCTGTCATCACTTCTTCCAATTGTCTTGGACTTTCCACTGCCCGTGCGATTCTATTAAAGGCGACTTCTGTATAAAGCTTTTCATTTGCCTGGCGGAGTAATTTGTTGAGCTCTTTTTTGTCCTCTTTATTTTGCATCGAGGCTTTTATGGCCGGTCGACCATATTTAATAAACAAATCAGCAGGACTTGACTGTAACGCCTCCAGTTTCGAAAGCTCGGTCAATTCTTCAGGAACAGGCAAGGTCCGGGGGTTCAGCTGCGCCTCGACATACCTCTCTACCCCCATTTTTGTCGCTAATCCGATATCGGAATACGTACAACCGAAAGTGATCCGGTTGAGCAGGTGTTGAATTTTTTGGTTACCACAATCCTTTTCGATTGCCTGTGGCAAGGCACTGGCCTGGGTTCCAGAGTAAAAAAGCGATAAAACAACCAAACCGGCTAAGAATTTGTTTTTCTGCATTT
>CAZEQP010000263.1:0-5455 GCA_964514345.1 uncultured Candidatus Obscuribacterales bacterium | reverse complement strand
TCTCAAGACGGGCTAAAACTTATGTTCAGACCTTCAGGCGACGGCACCACAGTCCCTGAACCTCAGGAGATATTTACTTCTAATGCCGAAGGCACCGAGGGTGAATTCGACCAGAACAGCCTGGCTTACTCAGGCGGAGATTTCATTTTTGATTCCTCCAATCTAAAAGAGAAAGGGATAGTCCCCACTCTCAAAAGTATTGAAAGTTTACCTAATATTGAGTTGTCGCAAGTAAGACCGGCTGATATGGCAAGCAGTTCAGTACTGTCACTTGAACAATTTGTTCAAGTGAGCAAAGAACTTTTGGAGAAAGTCAACCCTTACGGTTCGGTGATAAGCAAAGGTCATCTGGCTGAACTTCTGGAGTCGAATGATCTTCCAGCTGAACAAGAACAAGCAGTAGCAGCACTTTACAAAAATTTCGACAAGTTATCAGACCTGACATGGACTACACTGAGAACCGGTATTTCAAGTGACGATCTCGATAAATTTCTTGAAATTGGGAAGAGATACCAATTGTTTTCCAAAGATAATGCCGGTCCTGAAATTGAAGACGCCGAAAATATACTTGTGAACTCAATCAGAATTGAAATGACGCAAGTATTCAATTTGCAAAGAGTCCCCAACAGTAATAGTCTTTATATAACTTCAGATCCTCTTGAAAGCATAATACCAAATGCGGTACTACAAGGAAGAATAGGCAATTGCTATTTTGCAGCAGCGCTGGCATCGACGGCAAGTAACACAAACATGCGTGAACTAATTCGAAATTCAATAATTGAAAACTCGGACGGAACCTTCACTGTCACATTCCCGGGCGCTCCGGATAAACCAATAAAAGTGACAAGACCCACTAGAATGGAAATGGTTATTTTCAACCGAGCCGGTAAACACGGAATTTGGCCTTCTGTAATGGAAAAAGCGTTCGGTATATACAGAGGCGGTTATTTTGGGTCAAACATAGAGCAGGAAAACTTAGATGGCGGCGGATTTTCAATAGAAGTATTTCCGTTATTGACCGGCAGAAAGGCAACAATTTACGGCTCCCTCACTGCTAGCTGGACAGCAGAACCAGTGGCCGACCATTTAGAAAAGCTTTTCTCCGGGGAAAATCCCCAGGCGGTGACAGCCAGTTCACTGCCACGAGGTCCGTCAGAGCAAGACAGGACTAAAAAATTCTTCACCGAGCAAAATTTCGTAAAAGAACATTCTTTTAGCATATTAAGATTTGCTAGAACTGGTAAAGACACCGGAAACATTTTACTCCGCAATCCACAGGGAGATGAAAGTAATTCACCCCTGGGAACTATTGAAATTCCACTGGATGTATTTCTGAGGAACTTCAGGTTCATCGAACACACTGAGTAAATTTTTCACTAGACAAAAAATTGTTTTGAAGCCTTTTTGGTCCTGGGATCGAAGGCGTCTCTCAGCCCATCTCCCAAAAAGTTGAATGAAAGCACAGACAAGAAAATAAATAGTCCAGGAAAGAATATTAGATGCGGTGTACTACGCAAAGACCTCCAGCCATCGCTGGCTAGCGTCCCCCAGCTGCAGGCAGGCGGTGAAAGACCAAGCCCAATAAAGCTCAAAGTAGACTCTGACAATATAGCCATTGGCACTGTAAAAGTGACTGCCACTATGACCGGTCCCAGTGAATTGGGAAGCATATGCTTTAATATGATATCCAGATGACTCTGTCCCAGAGCTCTTGCCGCTTCGATAAATTCTTCCTGGTGCAATTGCAAGAATTGAGCGCGCACCAGTCTTGCCGTACCACGCCAGCTGACAAGACCCAGAGCAAGCAGTATGCCTAATGTGCCTCTACCTATTAAAACACCAATTAAAATCATAACCAATAAGTCCGGCAAGGCATATGCCACATCGACAATGCGCATCATTATGGCGTCTGTTTTTCCCCGGCAGTACCCGGCTATTGCACCGTATACAGTACCAATCAGAAATGACATAAGGGCAGTAAACAGCCCTATTCCAATTGAAAGTTGCGAGCCAAAAAGAATGCGCGAGAACAAGTCACGGCCTAATTCATCGGTTCCCATCCAGTGATTGGCACTGGGAGACTGCAAAATGTCAGCTGAAGTTTGATCAAAAGGGTATGGTGTCAAATCTACGCCGACATAAATCAAAAAAGCAACCACAGAAACGGACAGAATCAGTATGAAAGACGCACAAGCCATGGGCATGCGAGAGAACTGTTTGAAAAATCTTTTTTGAGGCTCAGTCATAACTTATACGCGGATCCAGAATCATGTATAAAACATCCACTATCGTATTTGTAATAACAAGCACGACTGAAAAAATAAGAGTGATGCCCATAATCAAGTCGTAATCACGATTCATCACGGCAGTTACAAAAAATCGACCCATTCCCGGAACAGCATAAATTATTTCCACCACAAAAGACCCGGCAATCATCACAGCACTGACAGGACCCAGAAGTGTCACCACCGGTATAAGAGCATTGCGCAATACATGCTTCACTATGGTTTGAAACTCTGAAAGTCCTTTGGATCGCGCAATACGCACCCAGTCTTTTTCCAGAATTTCAAGCACGCTTGCTCGCGTCAATCTGGCAATATAAGCCATCGGTTTAAAAGCTATGGTAAAGGCTGGTAAAACAGCATGCCAGGGGCTGTCCCACAAGGCGGCAGGCAAAATTTTGCATGATATGGCAAAAATAAAAATCAACACCGCTCCTACCACAAACAGAGGCAAAGACAGTCCCATAGTGCTTATAAACATAGCCAGATGATCGATTGGCGTTCCCCTGCGCAATGCAGCGATTGTGCCAAGAGGTACACCAATCAAGACTGCAATTAAAAGACCTGCCCCGCCCAGTTGTAGTGAAACGGGAAAAGCATCCTTAATAATGTCCACAACAGTGCGGTCTACATATTTATATGAAACACCCAGATCTCCACGACACAGCCTGCCCAGATAAAGTCCGTATTGTTCCAGTACAGGTTTGTCCAGATGATATTTGGCATTTAAATTGGCCAGAATCTGGGGAGGCAAATTGCGCTCCTGATCGAAAGGTCCGCCGGGCACAATGCGAATCACCATAAAAGTCAAAGTGGCTATGACAAACAAAAGCGGAATCATAGCTAGCAATCTTTTGGCTATAGTGCGGAAAAGCATCAATTCTCTCCCAGATAAGCCGATTTATAGTTTTGAATATCCAGGGCATTGACGTCCATACCATGCACCCACGGCTTGTAGAGAATGCATTGCGTTGCCATATAAAGCGGCACTACGACTGCATTTTCATTGCACAACATTTTGTCGGCTCTGGCGTATAAATCAGATCTTTTGGCGTTATCCAGCTCGCCTCGGGCGGCTTCCACCAGTTGGTCGTATTCTTTGTTTTTAAAACCTGTGTAGTTGTTTCCGCTTTGTGAGGTGAACACGCTCATAAAATTGTCTGTGTCAGGATAATCGGCACTCCATGATGCTCGGATCATATGCGGTGGATGCAATTTGCGAGTGGTCAAATAAACTTTGAACTCTTGATTTACAAGCTCGATTGTTACGCCCAAATTCTTTTTCAATTCGGCTTGTATAGCTTCAAGTCCAAGTTTGGTGTCTTCGCGGCTCACATACAAAACCTGTGCTCTTGGCACTTCGCTGCCCTTTTTATATCCTGCTTGAGCCAGAAGTTCGCGTGCTTTTTGCGGATTGTATTGCAGTCCGGAATCATTTTTATAACCGATTAGAGCAGGAGGAATCCAGCTTGTCATCGGTGTTTCTTCCCGTCGCAATATTTTTGGAAAAATACTTTTGTCTAAAGCCATAGCAAAAGCCTGTCTCACACGAACATCATTCAAGGGGGGCTTTTGCGTGTTGAAACCCAGATATTGAGCCCTTAAAAGAGCCTGGGTTTTGAAATTGGGATCCTTTTTGCATTGCTCTATATCGGATGCGGTGAAACTGCGATTATCGATAAAATCAAGCTGGTCGTTTTGATAAAGTGAAAAAGCGGTTGACTGCTCGGGAATCATGAACAGTTTTACCCTGTCGATTTTTGGTCTTCCCTCAAAATATTTGTCATTGGCGGTCAATTCTATTTTGTATTCATGCTGCCACTGATCAAGGATGAATGCTCCATTTGTCACAATATTTGCCGGCTCGGTCCAGCGGCCGGGATGTTTTTCCACTACATCTTTGCGCATGGGAAAAGTAGTTCCGACAGCAGTCAAATAAAGAAAATACGCGGCCGGTTTATTCAGCCTCACTTCAAAAGTACGGTCATCAAGAGCCTTTGCTCCAAGCTGGCTGAGGTCTTTGATTTGTCCCTCATTTATGGCTCTGGCGTTGACCACGTCAAAAAGAAAATGAGCATAAGCGGCACCAGTGGCTGGATCCACCAGGCGTTGCCAGGCATATTCAAAATCCTGAGCGGTTAGTTTTTTGCCGTCCGACCAGAAAAGGTTGTCTCTTAAATGGAAAACATAACGCTTGCCGCCCTCCAGAACTTCCCAGGAAGAGGCGCATGCCGCCTGACAAGTCAATATCTGCCCTGACCCTGAAACTTCATTTGCACTGCCGAACTGGGTGAGTCCGGACATGATATTTCCGATTACTTCAAATGAAATCATGTCTTGTGACAGGTGCCAGTCCAGAGTGGGCGGCTCTGTGCCGAGATTCACCCTCAAAACACCGGGTTGCCATGAGCTCTGTCTGGAGCAACCAGTGTTAAACATGTTAAGAAGGACAAAGCAAATAAATGTAAGTACTGAAAATATTTTCTGAGAAGGCTGGGCTTTATTCTGAGGCACGAAAGTCTTGTAATTGGGGCATTTCTTACTGATTAGTACAATTCTGAGTGAAAGAGAGCCAAATTGGTCTTAACAGTAATTCATCTGCCGCATGCTTTTGGTCTCAAATTTTCCTCAACTTTTCCCAATGCACGGCGATTCGAGTTGACACCCTTATAAAGGGTCAGATATACTCTTTCTTGTCGCCTGCGGGAGGCGTTTTTTTTTGGTCTTTTTTTTCAAAAAAGGACCACACGCCGCTAGGAGTTGGAAAAATGGCTAAGAAAGAGGACAGAATCATCATCACACTGGCTTGTGGCACTTGCAAACGCCGCAACTACACCACGATGAAGAACAAAAGAAACGATGCCGACAGGCTCGAAATCAAAAAGTTCTGCAAATTCTGCCGCCAGCATATTGATCACAAAGAGACCAAGAAATAACTTGCTTACACCAAAAGCGCCCTTAGTTTAATGGTAAAACGAACGTCTCCAAAATGTTTGTTGAGGGTTCGACTCCTTCAGGGCGCGAACTATTTTTTCAGGCATTTTAAGTGAGCAAAAAGAAGAAAAAAACTAAAGAAGACGGCGCCCTTCCTGAAGATAAAAGGGCTGCTACCATAAGTGGTGCCGGTTCAAAAGATACCGGGGAAAACTCCTTGAATTCATCAAATTCTCAGG
>CAZEQP010000262.1:0-5459 GCA_964514345.1 uncultured Candidatus Obscuribacterales bacterium | reverse complement strand
CCCGGAATTACTGAAGGAACGCATGAAACCGAAAGGAAAAGACCTGGATAAATTCAGCATTCCTGCCTTGCTGGCTTTAAGTCATACCCGGTTTAATAATCGTCGGCGTTTTGATTAAACGGACATTGCTTGAAGAAAGAATGCTTTTCGAAAACCTGCCCGGATACAAAGAATACGCAGCCAACACACGTTATCGCTGGGTACCCGGTCTCTGGTAGTGAGCAAACAGTTAATGAACTGATTTATAAGTCAACATTGCCGGTACCAAAAAAGTTTTGATTTCAAAAGATGCCGGAGACCTCAAAGGGAATTGGACATGCTGCATCATCTTCGTGGCGTTTATTTCAATAACGGCTTTTCACTGTTTTATATTTTGCTGGGAGCAGTCCTGGTTATATTTTTTCCTGAAAGCAATTTGAAATTTTTCAGCAATTTTATGACCACCAATTTGCTTTCCTGGTTTGCCGTTACTATCTATTATCTGATGACTCCAGTGGGCTGGACCAATCTAGTCTGGCTTTTCAAAGGTAGATGCGAACCGGCTAAATGGGTGATGCTTGCACCTACAATTCCCACAGTTTTAATACTTGGCTGGGCGTCATATTGGTCGGCCGTGGGTTTCAAATGCAAATCGATGTAAAACTGGCTATTCTATGATATCTGGCGTGAAAACCTTGCCTTGAATGCCTTCTATTTGTGCATTTTGATTGCTGTAGTACTTTTCTGGTTCTTTCGTAAACAAACGAGCAAACCGTTTACCAGACTGGGATTGCCCCTTCTTTTCCAAGTAGCATTCAGTTATCTTGCACTTATCGGGGCATGTATGTCTATCAGCAATGTTTACTTATAATAGAAATAGGCCATTCAATCGAGAAGCAAAATGTACTTATCTAATTCATCATTAAAAATGAATTTGGCAATTCCAGGATCATTTTTGTTTGGTGTGCTTATTTCATTAATCGCACCTGAATGGCTTACAAAAAGTATCGTCCAGTTTGGATTTTTCGGAATCTCTCTGACTTTGTCCACCCTTTTAATCGCGCTTTTCTTGCCTTTCTCATGGATACCGATTTACTGGATTTTTGAATCTAAAAAACGTCCGGTCAAGTTTTATTATTTCTTGCCCAGCCTGCCTTCAGGATTTTGCATTTTGTGGACAGCGCTGATTTTGACCGCAAAACAAACAGCCGCCCCGGTACTGAAATTTTTTCCTTCTTACGTGAACTGGAGCTGGACTATACCGCCCCTTGAAGTGGCGCTTTTAGTCAGTGCAGGTATTGCTTTGCTCGTTGTTTTATATGTCTGGTACAAGTCTTACAGGGATATGGAAGAATTTCCCTGGCATACGTTCTGGCTGCTTGCGCTTCAAGTCGTCATTTGTTTCGTCACTCAATTTCTTTGTGGACTTTCTCTAAATGCGCCGTTTTAAAAGCTGTAGCACTCAGGGTGATTCTTTTCCAAGTTTTTTTCCAGGTCGTCTATGTCGACAATGCAGGGATGCTTGGGACAGATTTTGCGCGCCATCTCATAACACGACCAGGCGTTCATACAATCGCCGCCCTGCCTGAAATTATCTCCCAGATCCTTTTGGGCACCGGTTATATAAGGATTTCGGGAGAGCGCTTTGAGAAAATTCAGTGTGCCGTTTTGACCCAACTGTGCTTTGATATTGCCTTTGAAAATCTCCAGCAGATAGCCCTTTTCCAGTTTGGATTGATCGATTGCGCCAAATGCCTGCAAAGCCTGGTTTGCACTTTTTTCCGAATCCGGCACTATGGATGCAGCGATAGTCAAAATGGTCGGATTCTTTTTAGCGTCGGCAAGAATAATCTTGTTTTCTGGGATTGCTTGATCACCTGTAGTCAAGCCATATTCCATCATATTCAAGAAAGCATCAACCTGATTTCCTTCCGAAAGCAATTTTTTGCTCTCGGCAAATGCGTTTTCTTTTGTGGGCAAAGACGGCAGGACATGAGCATCAGTGACCAGCTCTTGCAACATATATAGCGGAGATTTTTTATTGTAAACACGCTTGAAATTTTCAGGAATCGAAGGAGAGTCAGAAATCTCATTTTTCGACTCAAGTTGCATAGTAGTTTTCAGTTCGGTTTTTCCGGAGTAGTCATTGATGATAAGTCTGGTGAATATTTTTTTGCGCGCCAGAATTTGTTTTCGCACATAAGGGTGGAGCCTATAAGCGAAAATTATCGCTTTCTCCAACATGCGCTCATATTGAGCCGGCAGGGGATCGCCGAACTCTACTGAAACATAGGGCTTGTCTTTGTATGTAAAATCGATTTTGTTTTCTTTTTCACTGATTTTGATATCTGAATTGTCCGATGCTTTTGCATCCGACCTTGATAAACCGGAAAAAGCGGAAGCAGTGAAATTATCGGTAAAGCTCTTGAGCATGCATTCTTGCATTCCTACTAGAGCATGGAGCGAATACTGAATATAAGAGTCGTCGCCAATTTCACGCCCCATCAATTCGACTTGTTTGTTGCGGCAATCTATAAGTGTTTCGCGTCCTCTTTTCACATTAATAAGCTTGTCGGTTCCCAGAATCAGCTTGTTTTCACATTCATCACTCTTTTCACCGGCGTCGATTTTCATTTGATAATTCAATTCAAGCGAGTTTGCCAGAGCGGGCAAGGCAACGGTGACCACCAGAATAAAACCCAGAAGGGCCGACTTAATAGATGTCCACATCAAAGTTGAATCTCTGTTTGTCTTTAACCAGAGCCAGTTTAGCGTCGCGCATAATGGTCTCCGGATTCAAATCATCCATATTGAAATTGGCGCATCCTATCGATACTGTCACTTTGGGTGGTGTGACACCGTTCATCTGAGGAAGGGTCAATTCTTCCACTTCACGCCGCACTTTTTCTCCCAGTATATTCGTCCCTGCAAGATCTGTATTGGGAAGCACCACTGCAAACTGGTCGCCGCTGTATCTGGCAATTAAATCGCTGGCTCGGGTTATTGTGGCAAGCCTTTCCGCCACTTTCTTAATGACGAAATCACCGGCTTCAAATCCATGCTTTTCATTGATGCTGGTCAGATTGTCGATATCAACGATTGCAAGTCCCACAGGCAATCTCTGGCGGAAAGAGAATTGCAATTGCTGCGAAAGAAAACCGATAAAAAATTCAAGATTGTACAAACCTGTCAGTGAATCGGTTGAAGCCGCCATCACCTGCTGATTTCGCATTTGCTCATTTTGCACCCGCAAAGAAACAATTTGTTCCTGCATCGACAGTACATTTAGCAGAGGTTGCAATTGAATTTGCATCTGACTTAAAAATTTGCGGGCACTTGTTTCTATAGTTTTCTTGCCATAAAAACCTATGATGATCGCGCCGTTGTCACCGGAGATCGGCAGAATCTCCATGTGTTTCAACGGATTGCCTCCTTTTTCAATGACATTATTGGCGGTGGCGACACGCAAATCATTGACCAGATTCAAACGTCGCTTCACCAGGTCGTTTATACCGTTGAAAGCGATAGATGAAAGTTCCCCTTTCACTTCCACCAGTGACCAGGAATTTTCTCCACTGCCAAAAACAAATCCGATAACATCCGGCTCTATAAGAGCGCTTACCAGTTCGAAAAATTTGCCGGCGAACTCTTCTTTGTTGTGCACAAGCCCGATAAGAGTGCGGGTCAGTCGGCTAGCCAGCCTTTCTATGATAAGAACATCCAGCACTTTGCCATAACTTTCAGTGAAGTTATCACTGGCAAAAGTAGTTCCCTGCAAAAGAATATTCTTGGCTTTCTCAGACTGCCAGCCCACTTCTTCAGCTTTGGCTAAAACACGCTCAACAAGCTGTTCCAGGGCGTCGTCTTCTTCAGCCAGAATCTCCATAGGCACTTCTTCATCGGCCAGTGCCACACGCATCCAGAAAGTTTCTTGAGTCGGCTCTTCAGTCTGGACTATATATACAGGCATGGCCATTGTCCTGACATTGGACTTTATCAGGCTGCAAAGACGATACCCGCTCATGTCGGGAAGCCATGAAGTTGTGATAATACCGTCAGCGCCTGCAGTGCCCAGCTCGTCAATCGCAGCAAAGCCACTGTCACACTGAATTATAGTGATATCTTTATTTCTGAGTTCGTCGGTCTTTGACCATGGAGTGGCGTTCGGGTCAGAAACCAGAATAACTTTGACAGCTCCCATAATCTTCCTTAAAAAGTGTTTCGCCAAGCCATGCCGACCACAGCCATAAGCATTCTACCTGATATTTAAAGGTGATAAAATTGACCTTTCGGATTTTTGGCAAAAGGCAGGTAAATTTGACCTTGGCAGATACCCAGACCACTACAAGTACAGATTCTCCTCTGGGCTTTGCCCTCACTGAAGAGCAAGCTCTGATTCAAGAAACAGTGCGCGAACTGGCGCAAAAAGAATTCGCCCCCAAAGCGGCTGAAATCGACAAAAATCATCGTTTCCCCCGCGAAAACTGGGAACTTCTCGGCGCCACCGACCTGTGCGGTCTCTATTTCTCCGAGAAATACGGCGGAGCCGGACTGGACCATGTTTGCTACGCCATAGCGGTGGAAGAGCTTGCCAAGGCATGCCCGACAACTTCTGTTCTTTATTCTGCCCATGTTTCTTTGACCGCCGCGCCTATAGACCATTTCGGCACTGAAGAACAAAAGCAAAAGTTTCTCGTTCCTATGTGCAAAGGCGAAAAGATGGGCGCTTTCTGCCTTTCCGAACCCGGCTCCGGTTCCGATTCGGCTGCAGCCACTTGTATGGCGGAACTCAAGGGCGATCATTTCATTTTGAACGGCTCCAAAAACTGGATTACAAATGGTGTAGAGGCTGATGTATACCTGGTTATAGCTCAAACAGACAAGTCAAAAAAACACAAAGGTCTGGTTGCTTTACTTGTGGAAAAAGGCAGCCCCGGCTTCACTTTCGGCAAACTGGAAGACAAGCTTGGCATCCGTGGCTCATCCACCTGTCAGACAATATTTGAAGACACTCCAGTTCCGGTCGCCAATATGCTGGGCGGAATAGGCGACGGATTCAAAGTGGCGATGGTCACTCTTGATGGTGGCAGGATAGGCATCGCTGCCCAGGCTGTCGGAATTGCCCAGGGTGCTCTTGATCACGCCATCAAATACGCTCATGAAAGAATCGCCTTCAGTCAAAAGGTGATTGAGTTTCAGGCAATCAAACATATGGTTGCAGATATGCAAACTCAGATAGATGCCGCCCGACTGCTCACCTGGCATGCTTCGGTTGCGCAGGACAAAGGGTTGAAATTCACCAGGGATGCGGCTCATGCCAAACTATTCGCAGCCGAAACGGCAATGTCCGCCACAGTGAAATGCGTGCAGATTTTTGGCGGATATGGGTATGTTACTGATTACCCGGCGGAACGTTATATGCGTGACGCCAAAATCACTGAGATTTACGAAGGGACCTCCGAAATCCAGCGTTTAGTCAT
>CAZEQP010000261.1:0-5466 GCA_964514345.1 uncultured Candidatus Obscuribacterales bacterium | reverse complement strand
CTCAGGTATATGCTTTTGTCTTGAAACAAGAGCCAGCTTAAAACCTTTCTGAGCAAACTCAAGTGCGCATGCTTTGCCAATCCCCCGAGAAGCTCCAGTAATTAGGACGGTTCGGTTTTCTGTGCCTGAACTCATAAAAAACTCCAAAACCCAAGCATAGTACACTATATAACTTTATGAACCGACTCTGGGAACATTAGCCAACCTTTTACGGTCTATTTCGGCATGGTGCAAATCACCACAATTGCCAGAATGGCGTTATCCCCAGAAAATACAGGACAAATTTAGGTAGGAAAATAAAATGAGCACAAGACTATCCACGTCGCTTAAGAGCAGCGTTTTAGCAGGAGCCTTAATACTCAGTCAGACCCTGGCATTGGCACCAAACATGGTGCTGGCGGCGGGTAACGTAGTTTATGTTGCAGGCCAACCTGTTCTCACCGGTATCGCAGGAGCCGGCAGTACAACCAGTGATGCAAGAGCCGAGCAAATTCAGGGTAATCTGGATAACGCTCTGGTTGCAGCTAAAGACAGAACACCTGCATCGGTAAATATTGCTTATGTCAAAGGACAGCCTGTCATCACGCTTGGCGGCTATCAAGTCGTCACCGTGGACAGTGCCAGCGCCAAAGCCGCCGGAACATCTCCTGCAGTGCTTGCACAGAGATGGGCGGACAAATTGAGAGCCGCGCTGCGTGACCAGGCCAGTGTACAGAGCTATGTGTCTCAATTGTCCGGAGATTATGCGCAAAACGCACCGGCTGTGACTAACAACGCACCTCCTCCCATGCAACAACAACCGCAAGGCGATTATTATGCCGCTAATCAGGCTAACTATCCGCCTCCGCAACATCCTAATTTTGCCGGCAACTACAGCCCTCCTCCTGGATATTCAGTTCCGGTGCAGGGTTACAGACAAGGCCGAGTTGCTTATGCTCCAGCCGGTCTGACCATCAAAGCCAATCTGGCTACTTCGATAACCAGTCAGTTAGCCAAACCGGGAGATCTGGTACAAGCCAATGTAAGTCAAGCCATCATGCTTGGTGACTCGCAAATTCCGCTTGGATCAGTCTTGCTGGGTCAAGTTTCAGACGCTCAAGCCAGTCGTCGCTTTGGTCTTACAGGCAAGCTGGGTATCCAGTTCAATCGTCTGAGAACCCCTGACGGAGTGGAAACACCCATAAGCGCCCACATGGTAGGCGGTATTGGCAAATACGACGACAAAGGCAACAACGATCAATTAGTGGGCGAAACCTGGAAGAACAAAGCCCTTCAGGTTGGTGTCAGAGGTGGAGTTGGAGCCGGTCTTGGAGCCGCTCTCGGTACAGCCGTCGGTGCTATCGCCGGTGGCACCAGGGGCGCCGGTCGCGGAGCCTGGTCCGGAACCGCAATTGGTGGCGGACTTGGTGTAGCCGACTCACTGCTCCTTCGCAAAGGAAGAGAAGTGACCATTCCCTCAGGAACACCTGTTGAAGTACAACTTGATGCACCTGTCTCTATTGCCGGTGGTGCTCCCGGTCAATACGGCGGAGCCTATTAGGCTCAAGGTACATCCAGTAAAACCAAAAGGCTCGGTAGAAATACCGAGCCTTTTGGTTAGTTGTTTGTGATGCCGAGCCGCTTGCGAATTATTTCTTAGGCTTGGCTTTTCTGTCCACTTCACCACGCACCTTGGCGCTGGCGCCGGGCATGAGTTCAGCTTCTGTTAGAGCTTCGCCGGTGAATTCTTTTTGCAGTTCGACTAAAAATTCATCACCAGGTTTGATGATTGCTTCCTGACCCTTGGTGACTGTGTCTTCAATCAACCAGCTTCCCGGAATACCGCTCAAAAAGCCCCAGGCAAATCCTTTCAATCTGCGGTGGCGAACATTCAGTCCGACCGGTTTCATAAAAGCAAATGAAGGGTTAATCGCACCCATCACTCCAAGAGCCACAGGCATGGCGCCGAAAGTGAAAGTTCCTGCAGGGAGCATGGCTGCGTTCAAGCCGATGCGCACTGCTTTATAACGAAGTTGTTGTCCCCAGGGACCGGTTATTTGACCGTCGTGGTTGACACCCAGCAACCGACCTTCAGCTTTGTTTTTAACAATACGTGAGCGTCTTGCCGGTTTGGCATTTAAGGCAATGTGTTCGCCTTTTTCACTTAAAATTTCATCGAATGTAATGCCGATACAGCCTGAGTTTCTGTACCATCTGGTGGGACTCACCAGTGAGTGCAAAACACTTCTTGCCGGCAAACAATAATTGATATGTCCGGTGACCAGACAACCTTTTTTGGCAATATGCTTGTCGCCGATTTTGATGTCGTATTTCAAACGGGCTTGAATGTTGTCGCCCTGTTTTGCTGTTTTACTAGATAATTGCGAAACCATTGCCACAGGGAATTGAGCGCCTGCTTTAATATGAGTTTTGCCTTCATCGGTGGGCATCTCTTCGTACACGATAGTCTCGTGAATTTCTTCACCCTCATCACTGTCGATTGTGATGATGCCTTCTTCTTCTCTGGCTCCTTCTTCTAAGAAAGATAGTTCAGCTTCCATTTTGGGATGCTCTTCTTCCGGCGTGAGAAGAGGAGTGAGAGAAGGTTCGTGGACAGGAATCTTGAGAGAACTTAAATCGCCTTCTGTTTTTGTTTCATCTGACTTAATTTCATTATTTTCAGCCAGTTGCGATTTAGAATTTTCGGCAGTAGTAGATTGTTCTGAATCTTTGGTTTCTGTAGTTGAAGTTGTTTCAGCAACAGGAGTCGAATGAGTTTCAGCTACAGGTTTGGATTCTGAAACTGAATTTGTTTGAGTTTCAGCGTCAGGTTTTGTTTCTGAAACTGGAGTTGTTTGAGTTTCAGTTTCAGCTTTTGTTTCAGCAACTGGAGTTGTTTGAGTTTCAGCGTCAGGTTTTGTTTCAGATTCAGTTTTTACTTCTGAGACCCCAGCAGCCTGAGATTCAGTTTTAGTATCAACAACTTCCTGCCAGGCAAAAGCTGGACAGGACACAGTCATGAAAAGCTGCAGCGAAAGTAAAACATGAATGAATTTGGATTTGGATTTATTGGATGAAAATCTGCGCTGCATGTGCTTTATTTCCTTCACTGCAAAAATATATTGGGGGAATATAATTTTAGCCCATGGTTGAATATCTGACTCTCTAGATCAAGCTGTCAACAGGATTTTTGTAATCAGAACTACATTCCCGGTCCGAGCAGTTGGAATGCTGCCCAGTTCCTGGGATTGCGGTCTTTTGACATACCCAGAAGTTGTGCTTGTCTGAGCGATTTGGCAGCGTTAAGTCCTTGTTTTTTGTTTTGATAAAAACTGGCAATTTCACTTAAACGGCTGTTGTCAGGTGCACTCCAGAGGCTCATCATTACATTGCGGGCTCCTGCATAACTGAGTCCACGGCTGAATACCTGGATTCCTTTGCCCTCGCAATTTTCGCCCTTGACCGAGGTTTGCCTCAAAATTACAAGATCATTTGGAATGTTGATAGCAAACAATTGACCAGCCGATGTCGGTTGAGTTTTATCTGTCGATTGAGTGAAAGGCAATTTCACTTTCATCGGATTGTAATCTGCCAGCTTAAGTGAGCTGGTAACGTGAAATACAGATTTTCCTTCCGCTTCTTTTTGCAAAGTAAGCAGGTCGGTTGCCTGCAGTTTTGTAACAAGATCCGGGCTTACTACAGATGAAATTTGCGAACTTTCTGTTTGTTCCGAGGGATTGTCGTTGGCGGCGACAAGCACAGTCAGGCTGTTAGCCGTGCTTGAAGGTGTATCCAGAAGCGACCTCATGGATGGTGCCAGAGTCAACAGGTGATTTTCAACGAAATATTTTCCGTTTTCATCCACCAGTGCGGCAAACGGCAAGTTGAACAAAGGACCGTCGGGGATAATCACAATTTGTTGATCAGCGTTTGTAGGCAAGAAGTTGCGCACAGCCGCAGGGAAAAGATCGTTGTAGAGATTTTGTAGAACTACACGGTCATTACCATTTGGTTCGCCGCTCAAACTATTCAATACTGAGGCGACTTGTTTTTTCAGTTTATCTTCACCGATGGGCAATATGCTGGCGGATAGCCGTCCAAGCGGATCTACTGTGAAACATACGCTTGAAGTGTTTCCGACCAGATATTCAACTGTGGTCAACTGGTTATTGCGGGCATTTTTAATAATCTCTTCCACAGTGGTGGGATAAGGTGAGATCAATCTAGCCAGGGCTCTGTTTTCTCTGGCCAGGGTGGAGAAGCGGGTAATCCAGTTTGTCCATTCTTTTGATAAACGATCCGGTGTGCAGGATGTTTCAGCTGAATGAAGATGTGCTTTTTGTTTGAGCAAGTCTTTGTAAACGCCTTCATCTTCCTGCTTGACATCGGCCTCGCGCTGATTCCATATATTATTGAACTGTTCTTCTTTCAATTGCTCGGCGGCAAGCAAGGCCTGTTCAGACATTCCTTGCGAAGCGACAAGCACTATAAGTTGGTGAGCCAAGTCACGTCTTGTAGACGGGAAATTCAGACTTTCAGGCGAGGGATAATATCCGGCCTGAGGAGAACGGAAGTGAGAAAGGGCTGCTTTCAATTCCTCCTTTGCTTTGTCCGGAGCATTGTTAGCCACATTTATTTTGGCCGACAAGGTGTATGCACGCCACAAGCAATAGTCATCATTGTATTTTTTGGCTAATTCCATGCCTTTGTTCAAATACTTCTGGGCGTTCACCGGATCTGCAAGCTTCATGCTTACTTCAGCAATTGAAATATATGTGCGCGGCGAAATTAGACCGAATTTTTCAGGATTCTTATCGATGGTCGGCAAGAAACTAAGATAATGGTCCAGAGCTTCTTTTGTTTTGCCGGCGCGGTATTTTGATGCAGCCAGGTTTGAGCCGATCAAGATTTGCATTTTGGGCTGCTCGGGTTTCATCAGTCCCTGCAATTCCATTGCTTTCTCGAAGTATGCCACCGACTTCAAGTTATCTCCTGTGGTCGATTCGATTACTCCCATGGCATTTACTACTTCAGCATGATGATAATATTTGCCCGATTTTTCCAAATAGGGAGTGAGATCCCTGAATAACTTGAGTGCAGCTTCAGTATCTCCGGTGCTGGCAAGTGCGAAAGCATAGCCCATCATCAAGTTGCTTTTGCCTTCTTGAGACATGGGCATATTTTTGCCCAGTGCTTTTGCCAGCTCATAAGCTCTTTGATAAGATGTTTTGGCTTCTTTAAATTCGCCCAAAACATATTGAGCATTACCTACAGAACACAGAGCTGTGATTTTTGCTCGGTCATCTTTGATGCGCTCGGCAATAACTATTGATCTTTGTGCTTCTTCCAGCGCGGCGACATACCAGCCTAATTCGGTCATCAAAGAAGAAATTTTGGTGCGCATCCATAGAGCGCCATCCAGGTTGTTCCCTTGCTCAAGATACTGAGCGGCTTGATGATAAAAGGTTATTGCTTCTTTCGGTTTAT
>CAZEQP010000260.1:0-5467 GCA_964514345.1 uncultured Candidatus Obscuribacterales bacterium | reverse complement strand
GGTGTGGCTTTGGTTAAAATGGGAGTTTCGACTTCTATAAAGCCTGCCTTATCAAGATGCATGCGAATGGCATTGGTCACTTTGTGGCGGGTGCGCAAATTGTGCTGCATTTCGGGTCGGCGCAAATCTAAAAATCTATATTTGAGCCTCAAGCCCTCATCCACCGATGCGGCTTGATCCAGCTGGAATGCAAGCGGCGCAGCCGTATTCAATACTTTCACTTCAGTTGGATAGAGCTCAACAGTACCTGCCGACTGGTCTTTCTTTTGCGTGCCTTCAGGTCGTTTGGTGAGCTTTCCTCTGGCGATAATCACATATTCGCTTCTTACACCTGAAAGTACGGCATGCACTTCCTTATTAATGTTGGGGTCGGCAGCAAGTTGAAGTTTTCCTGTAGGGTCTCTCAATTCGACGAATATCAGACCTCCCAGATCCCTCCTTACATTGACCCAGCCGGCTACACAAATCTCGCTGCCGATATTGGATTCACCTATTTCTCCGCACTTAGTGTCGCGTTTCATGTTTTTATGGACTTCCCCTTGGATATATAGTCTGGCTATTTTACTGAATTACTACTGGCAAGCAGGCAAAGACGTGCTTAAGTGATGAAGAAGTTGTAAACTAAGAACATTATTAGTGCTAAAAGTCAGCAGTTATTTTTCGAAAAGAGAGTTGTCAAAATGCATTACTTCTTAAGTCAGCTACCTCAGCCTGCAATTTGGGCAATCGGTGCACTGGTACTGGCGCTGGGTTGCTCATTTGTCTATCAAGGTTGGCACGCCCTGGTGCTGGGGCGCTGCCACTACTGGTCAGGCTTTCTGCCTTTTACCGTTATTTCACCCTGGCTGTTGCATTTGCCGCCCAAGCAGGGTTCGCTTGTAAAACTGCGTGAAGGCATGCTCTGCCATATGGTGATTGGACCGCTTTTCTTCATAACATCCTTTTTCTTCCTGATTCCGGGTCTGGATATGTTGACAGGCGGATACGGAACAAAAATGTCCAATATGATCCTCAACGCCGGTGACTCAACCAAACCGACGGCGATGATCTATGCTCCGCCTTTGAACTACAAATTCCCAATCATGGCTCGTGCCAGCAAAACTTTCGGCAAACTGTTCAACACCAAGATCTACGAAGATCCTTCCAAAAGCTTGCTGCCCGGTGCCCAGACAGGAAAATCTCTGGATCAGGCCCAATCGGACGCCGCTTCCGGGTCAAGATAGTTTAAACTTATATACATAGACCAAAAATATACATAGACCGAAAAAGCAAAGTATGAACTTTGCCTGGCATCCATTTGTCTGGCTTATAGGAGATTACTCATGTCCAAGATCAGGAATGTGGCGTTCATCGGAATCAATAAAAGCGGCAAAACAAGTTTAGTGGAAGCTTTGCTTCATTTGACCGGAGCCATCCAGAGAAGAGGAAAGATTCAAGACGGACAGACAACAACAGATTTTGAGCCGGAAGCTATCGAGCGTCAGATTTCTACTCAAGTCTCAAGCGCCAGACTCACTTATAAAAATGTAGACTTCAATATTTTGGACTGCCCCGGCTTTATCGATTTCACCGAAGAAGTGAAAAGAGCACTCATGGGTGTTGATGCTGCGGTGTTTGTAGTCGAACCGGATCCCGGTCGTCTAATTCAGATGGATACACTTTTAAATTTTACCGAAGAAATAGGCATTTCAAGATTAGTCGTTGTCAACAAACTAGACAAGCCTGAATTGCGTTTCGATGAAACGATAAAAGCACTGAAAGACATGCCTGGAACCAAGACACCAAGACCGCTTGCTCCTCTTTTTTATCCTACCGGATTGGGCGATGCGTTCAAAGGATATGTCAATTTGCTCAACGGCAATGCCTTTAGTTACGGCGCCAAAGGGCAGCCGGAAAAAGCGGAAGTACCTGAAGATCTCAAAGACTCAATCAATGACGCCCGCGAAAAACTAATCGAATCTCTGGCCGACACTGACGATACACTGCTTGAATTATTTCTGGACGGAAAAGAACTTCCTATAGAAACGATGGAAAAGGATCTAAAAAAAGCCGTTGCCGGAGGAACTTTAGTACCAATTCTGGTGACATCGGCTCATACCGACGCCGGACTAATTCCGCTGCTTGATACCATAATTTCTCTTTGCCCGGGGCCTGAAGAACGTGAATACAAAACGGTCGAAGGCAAAACACTTGAAGTGAAAGAGTCAGGACCTGTGGTGGCTCAAGTAATAAAAACTTATATCAACCCGCAGTCGGGAAAACTTTCGCTGGTAAGAATTTTCACCGGCACTCTCACTCCTGACGTTCAGTTGCAAGCTTCAAACGGAGGAGTGAAAGAACGCATGGGCGGCTTGTATCACTTGTTCGGCAAAAGAAACGATACTATTGAAAAAGCGCTGCCTGGAGACATTGTCGCGGTATCGCGTCTTGAAAAAGCGCATACCGGAGACACACTTGTCTCGGATGGTTCGTCCACTACAATGCCAGCGCCTCCGCCTCCGCCGCCGCTTTATTCCCTTGCCATATCTCCCAAGAAACGCGACGACGAAACCAAGCTTTCCACTCTTTTGCACAAACTGGTAGAAGAAGATCCGGTGCTCAAAGTTGACCGTGATCCAGACACGCATGAATACTGTCTTTACGGTCAGGGCGAAGTACACTTGAGCATCAGCCGCCATAGGCTTGAGCGCAAATATGCCATTCAACTGGAACATAAAAAACCAAAAATCGCATACAAAGAAACAATTCAAAAGCCGGTCGACGCTCATGGTCGTCACAAAAAACAATCAGGCGGTAAAGGTCAATTCGGTGAAGTATTCATCAAAATTACCCCACTTGCTCGTGGCGAAGGGGTTAAATTCACCGAGTCTGTGGTTGGTGGTTCAGTTCCTCGTCAATATATTCCCGGCGTTGAAAAAGGTGTTATGGAAGGCTTACAGAAAGGAACACTGGCCGGATTTCCTGTTGTGGATGTCTCTTTCAACTTACATGACGGCAAATTCCATGACGTGGACTCGGATGAAATGTCATTTAGAATGGCTGCTATTCTTGCTCTTAAAGAAGGTCTGCCTCAGGCGTCTCCTGTCATACTTGAGCCTATAGCAGCGGTGAAAATTCATGTACCGAATGAATTCACCTCCACAGTGATGGGACACATAACCCATAGACGTGGACATATTCTGGGATTTGGAGGCAATTCAGAACGTGCCCGCTGGGATGAAATTTCAGCCCACATTCCTCAGGGAGAACTCTGGGATTACATCATAGAACTGCGTACAAATACACAGGGACTTGCCTATTACGAATGGAAATTTGATCATCTGGCACCGGTTCCGCCTGCACTTTCACAACAACTTATAAATGAAGCAGCTGCTGAAAAAGCCGCTGAACACGCGCACGCTCATTGATCTGAAGCAAATTGATCAGGACCAAGAACTCTAAAACAATTCCGATGATGGCACTTTCCCTATCACTTGGGATTTGCGCCGGCATCTTTCAACCTGCCAATACTGCGCCGCCACTGGAATCTAATAACAGCGGGATGGAAAGCCAGTTTCAAAAACTTCTTCTGGAAGCCAAAAAGAATCTCAAACATTATGAACAAGAAAAAGAAGAACGAAAGTCCGGACCTAAGGATCTTTATTCGATTTGTCACAAGAATCTTGACAAAGTCCAGGAACTGGCTCTGAGGCTGGGAAGCGGCGGTTCCCTGAACAGAAATACCAGACTGGCCGATGTGCTTATGTTGCAAGGAAATTTTTTGGAACTTTCAGGAAATATCAATCCTGAGAAATATGAGAAAGCGCTTGCGATACGCCAGAGCGTTTATGGTGCCAATAACGTTCAAACAGCCGAATCGCTGAACAAACTGGCATATATTTACGTGCGCTCAGGACAACTCTCCGACGGCGCCGACATGCTCAATCGCTCCATAAAAATCATGGAATTGAACAAGGGCGCAGGAGCTAATGATCTGGCAGAAGCTATAGACAAATGTATGCAACGCGGCTTGCAGCGCGCACTTGAAGCCAAACGCATCACAAAACGCGCCGCCCGTTCAATAAAAAAATATGCCGGCACCAATACTCAAGCGGTTGCCACCAGTTTACATGCACTTTCTAAATGTGAAGGAGAGCGCCCCATTCTAATCGGCCAAGAAAAAGCTCCTGTCACAGAAGAGGATAAAGCATTATCTCAAGCACTTGCCTTACAGG
Source organism: uncultured Candidatus Obscuribacterales bacterium (assembly GCA_964514345.1). GTDB lineage: Bacteria > Cyanobacteriota > Vampirovibrionia > Obscuribacterales > Obscuribacteraceae > Aved-18. The sequence continues at coordinate 1,253 of CAZEQP010000260.1, read as the reverse complement.
AAAAGAGCGGCGGAGCAAGCTTGAAAATGGCTGAGTTATTCGAAACACAAGCAAAGAAAGAAGATCAAAAAGGTCAATTTCAAGACGCCGCTAAAACTTATTCCAGAGTGGTGGCATTGCGCGAAAGTCTTGCACCGACCAATTTTCAACTAATAACTCATTCGTACGAAGCGTACGCTCGTTATTTATTGAATGCAAGAAATTACCCTCAGGCAGAAATAATAAAGAAAAAAAGTCTTGCCCTGTACGAAAAGAATCCCGGTCATGAAGACATGGGGTTAAGCACGGCTCTCTTGAACATGGCAAGTTTTTATAAAGCCAACAACAAATTAAAAGAGACTGCTTCTTGCTACGAAAGAATTCTGAAATTAAGACAGCGGCACGAGAGTCATACGGCAGAAATTCTGGACAAGCTGGCCCAAGTGCAATTTCAGATGAATGACTGTCCTGGGGCAGAGCGTACTCTGGAAGCGCTTCTTGCTCTTTATGAAAAATCAAGTAAGGGACATTCTATCGACGACGATTATATAGCGCGTAGAAATATTCTCACATTGGGTCTTGTTAAAACACGCCTGGGCAAACTGGATGCGGCTGACAGATTTATGAACCGGGTGAAAAACAGTTATGAACGCGACTCAAAAGCGCACTACTTTTATTACGGCGAAAAATATCCCAAAGAATTTATGCTCGCCTATATAGAATATCTAAATAAGGCTGGAAAATCTTCCGAAGCTCTTGCTATGAAAACCAGGTTGGATTCTTTAATTAAGAAAGAAGCGCAGGCATGTCCCGGTTGCGGCAGAGGATAGAAATATGAAGAGATCCGCACAAATTTTCTTACTTGCCACCATTTTCAACTTGATAAACTCGCCTGTCTTTTCTTACAACGATAAAGCCAATCATTTGCAAGAGCAAGCTAGGCATGAACGAGAGAATAAGAACATTCCCAAAGCCGAGTCTTTATATCTGCAAGCGGTACATGAAGGGGACAAGAATGGTTATTTATACCGCACCAACGCAGCCGAAGAGCTTGGACAGTGGTATCTTGAACGCAAAGAATATGCAAAAGCAGAAGCCATGTTTAACAAAGCCCTTGCTATCGGCGCCAAAGAATGGGCACCTTCAAAAAGCTTTGACTACGAATTTGAAAACAATGTTTATTTGTGCCAACTTTATCGTGCTCAAAAAGACTACGCCAAAGCCGTTGCCAGCTTGAATCGCGCTGTTTCTTACATCGGCACGGCAAACGATAT
>CAZEQP010000259.1:0-5468 GCA_964514345.1 uncultured Candidatus Obscuribacterales bacterium | reverse complement strand
CGGTGTTGCGTGTGCTTTCAGCAGCGGGAGGCGATTCGGATTCAGATCTGGGTGGCGGCATGGAAGGTGTCGGTTACGCCATCATGGGTGTGCTTAGAGTCGTTCGCTGGTTTGTTTTCGACTGGATATTCGACTGGTGGTACTGGGACCGGTATTATTTCGGACCATACAGACATATTGTGGGACCGAATTATTACAGAGATTCTGATTTTTTAAATCCATTTTTCAGCGACTCGGACAAGCCTGTCAAAGAGAAAGAAAAGGAAGAAGACGACGTAAAAGTCGATTTTCTCACTGTTTGTTACCAGCTTGTTTTTGGAGGCGTCAATCCGAATATAAATCTGGAAGAAAAATATTGGAAATTAATTGGCACCACCATTTTGAACAATCGCGGTGTGGTGGTGGCGGAACAACTGGCTCCGTTTACAGGAAGAGACGATGCCGACAATGAAGACTGGATGCTGCCTATTCTGACCAGATATGAAGGTTATCCTGAAGTAACTGAAGCCGGAAGTATTGTTTATATTTTTCCCAAATTCAGACCGGAACGCACAGCTTTTCCTGCTTTGCCCGACACAAAAAAAGAAGCGGAGCCGGAATCCAAAACAAGCACCACTGATCAGTTGCAGGCGCTTTATCGCAATTCGATGCAAAGACAGGCAAAACACAAAACAAACGAAATAAGAAAAATTGAAACGCCTCGTTATTTGCACGAAGAAACAATTCCATTTGTCGATTTCCCCGCCTCCAAACTGGCACCGGCAGTACTCATGGGATTCGTGCTTTTTGTCGGTTCTCTTTTTCTCTATGCTGACATGGCACAGTTGCATCTCACTGATTTCAGGCTCTTAATCACCTTTTTGCTTGGTTATTCTGTTTTCTTTCTTGGCACTCCGCTTGTGCGTCATTTATTTTTGACAAAGAAAAACGAAGAAATAGAGCTTCGCAATAATCAGCGTTTTGATCTTTCAGTCAGAGTGGAGTCGCCTTCAAGCGAGCTGGCTGGAAAACTTTTGGAAGCCGCCGATATGCGCGCCAATATCCCGTTATCTGCGCATAACGTCGGAGAAATTGCTTACACCACAGAGAAAGATGTTTTAGAACAAGAGTTTAAAGAATAGTGTTCAGGCGCTCAGCGACAAACTGCTGTCCTCAAGCATACGCAGACGTGATACCAGTTTAATTCCGGCATGTTCAAGCTCATAGGCAAAGTTTTCTATTTCTTCGTCCCTCAGACGATCAGTCACAATTGTGTAAGTTGAGCCCTCCTCAACCTTTTCCATGTGAATCACATTAATGGCATTTTCGTAAAGCAAACTAATTAAAACGCCTGGTTCAAGGGAGTTTCCTAAATCCAGGCGCAAATAATTTTTAAATCCAAATTGAGCTTTCTTTCGTTTATTCTCTTTTCTGGAAATGATGCTTATTGATTGATCGCAAGCAGGCACATCTTTATTGTTCAAAAGTGTGATGACATCACCGACCACAGCTGAAGCCGTGGGAAATTTGCCTGCGCCGGGACCGGAAAGGCAGGTGTTTCCTGCTGCCGAACATTCTATGATGATGGCATTATTTGCTCGGCTTATGAGGGACAAACTGTGATCATTGGGCACAAGCACCGGATGCACTCGCAAATCTATAGTCTCAGATTCTTTTCTGCCCATTGCCACCAGTTTTAAAGAACAATTGAGACGGCGGGCAACTTCAACGTCTTCAATTTTTAAACTGCTTATACCTTCACGTCTGACTTTATTTGGATCTATAAATTCGCCAAATGAAAGAGCGGACAAAATGCATAGCTTATAAGCAACATCAAAACCTTCCACATCATCTGTGGGATCCGATTCAGCCAGACCAAGATTTTGAGCTTCTTTCAATGCATCTTCATAGCAAGCGCCTTCCTGGCTCATTTTAGATAAAATGAAATTGGTGGTGCCGTTTAAAATACCGCACACAGAAAGAATTTCATTTGCCGCCAGTCCGTTTTGCAGGGTCGATATCAGGGGAATGCCGCCTGCTACAGAAACTACAAAAAACAATTTGACATTATGCTTTTTTGCCAGTTCAAACAATTCCGGTCCATGCGTGGCAAGCAGTTTTTTATTGGCGGTGACTATGTGTTTTCCGTTTTTTATAGCTTGTTTTAAATGCTTATAAATCGGTTCGACCCCGCCTGCCACTTCAATTACAAGTTCAATTTCAGGGTCGTTAACGATATCTTCTATGTCATAACTTATTTTTGCATTTTCAATTTCTTTTCTTTCTTTCAAGCGATCTTTTACCGTTATACGTTTTATTTTGATGAATTCTTGTTTCTTAAGGAGTTCGACAACGCCGCTTCCGACGGTGCCGAGTCCAATAAGACCGGCTACTATCTTAGTCATAAAATTTTCCTTTTTAGATTGAATATATGTCTTTCTATTCAGGCTATGGAGACTTTTTGTTTGGTTGTGTTCTCTATAGCAAACTGGTGCAGTCCCTGGTGCAGAAGATTTATTGCCATTTCTGCATTCTGGCTTGAAACCAGGCAGGACATACTCATGTTCGACATATACATATAATTTATTTCCACATTGGCATCGGCAAGGATGCCTCGCATTCGCTCTTTCAAGAAAGCGTTGGCAGGAGTGCTCACCACTGTAATCTTTTGCAGCGGCTCGCTCCAGTTCAAGCTTCTAATCGGCAGTGCTCTGGCTATATTGGTGGCAAGCTCGCACAGTCCGTTTTCTGAGACTCCGGCAAATGCCAGAGTCAGTGTGGGCAGGCTGTCATTTGATGAATATCTCAAATGTCCTCCTACATAAGACTGATTTTGAGTGCACAGGAGGCGTGCAGTGTCTTGCCAATTTGAGGGCAATTGCTCAAGTGTCATAGTTACTGTGCCGTATCCGTTCTGGTTGGCAATCCCGGCAAAACCAAGATCTGTCTGGTTATCATAACCATTAATAAGTGTCCCGCAATTTTCCGGATTGAAAGTATTGCGCACTCTTATGGAGAGTCCGTTATTTTGAGCCAGACGCACGGCACGAGGGTGAATCACCTGTGCACCGTTTAATGCCATTTCCATGCACTCATCGTATCCTATTTGTTCATGCTGTGTAGCTGAAGGCACTTTGTTTGGGTCGGCTGTGAAAATGCCGTCGACATCTGTATAGATATCGCATATGTCAGCTCCCACTGCAGCGGCAAGAGCTACTGCCGATGTGTCGGAGCCTCCACGTCCCAGTGTGGTGATGTCACCTTCGGCGGTGACACCCTGGAAACCTGCCACCACAATCACTTGATAATCTTCAAGAGCCGCTTCAATTCTTTTGCGATTGATTTGCAATATTTCAGCATTTCCGAAATTTGACTCGGTGATGATTCCCAGCTGAGCGCCTGTGAATGAGCGGGCTCTTACACCCATGTCATTCAATATGATGCTCAACAGAGCAATCGACTGCTGTTCTCCTGTGGCTAGCAGAACATCCATTTCCCGGCTGACGGGATTTTGTGAACATTCGCCGGCTAGCAAAACAAGCTCGTCAGTGGTGTGGCCCATGGCCGATACGACCACGATAGTCTTTTTGCTCGAAGCAGTATTTGCCACAATTTCAGCCACATGTTTCATTCTTGCAGGAGTCTTGACGGAGGTGCCTCCGAATTTAAGAACTGCAATTTCCTGTTGCCGAATGACGCGCATTGTTTTTCTCCTTATGAAATAGAAACGGTTTGTATAGTGGATAAAGTCAAAACATTTTCCAGATCTTGAATCAAATCTTGTGTTTCTTCTATTCCGACTGATAGACGAATGAGACCGTCTACGATGCCCAGAGGTTCGCGCACCTCTTTTGGAATGGGGGCATGAGTCATAGAGGCGGGGTGGCAGATGAGTGATTTGACACCGCCAAGACTTTCAGCCAACTGAAATAAACTGGTGCTGTTTACTACAGTTCTTGCCGTTTCCAGGCCGCCTCTCACTACAAATGCCACCACTCCGCCAAATCCTGTCATTTGCGATTTTGCCAGGTCAAATTGTGGGTGTGACGGCAATCCGGGGTAATAAACTTTTTCCACATGCTGGTGGCTTTCAAGATATCGAGCAATTGCGGTGGCATTGCGCTCGTGTTCGCGCAGTCTCAATGCCAGTGTTTTCAATCCGCGCAAAGCAAGAAAACAATCAAAGGGACCGGGCACAGCGCCGCTTGCATTTTGAAAGAATTTCAGCTCGCTGAATAATTCTTCGTCGTCACAAATAACAGCACCACCAATAATGTCGGAATGTCCGCTCAAATATTTGGTGGTGCTGTGCACTACTATGTCTGCTCCCAGTTCTATCGGGCGTTGAAAATACGGGGTGGCAAAGGTATTATCAACGCACAATCTGATACGGCGGCGCTGACAAATATTTGAGATAGCTCTTACATCGGCTAATTTCAACAAAGGATTGGTCGGACTTTCAATCCAGACCAGTTTTGTTTGAGGTGTGATGGCATTCTCCAGAGATTCAAGATTGGATGCGTCCACATATGAAAAATTGAGATTGAATTTGCGCAAAACACGCTCGAACAATCTGTAAACTCCGCCGTAAACATCCTCGCCCACCACAACATGATCCCCTGCTGAAAGCAAATCAAGCACGATTGAAACGGCAGCAAGACCGGAGGCGGCAGCCAATCCGTAGCGTGCTCCTTCAAGAGATGCCAGACATTCTTCCAGAGCGGTGCGGGTGGGATTGTGTGAGCGGGCGTATTGATAGCCTTTGTTTTTGCCCAGTTCATCCAGAACAAAAGTGGATGTTTGATATATGGGTGTGATTAAGGCACCAGTTGTGGGGCAGGCTTCCTGACCGGCATGAATGGCGCGGGTGTTGAAGCCGTATTGGCTGTGTTTTGAAATTTGATTCGTCATTTAATAACCCTCTAAAAAATCGTTGTGAAAACAAAAACGCCCTCTTGTCGTTTCAAGAGAGGCGGTTGCTTTCACTACTGATTTTTATTGCGGGTTATTTATCCCTGGCAATCACAGTAAGCAGCAACGACCCCTCTTGCGGAGGGCTTTCGCATCTGCTTAGAACGTTTATTTAAACTGGTGACTGCGTTTTGCATGAAATCAATTATCAATGTTTTCTTTAGAATGTCAAAACATTTTTTCTCATATGTAAAGCATTATCGAAAAAGGGGACTGGCAAAAGCATTCCTTATATAAGGTTTCAGGCAAAAAGCGGCCATAGCATTTTCCCGGACAATTAAATTGTCGAAACCGTCTGTAATACAGGGTTTCAATATGGACGTCTATGCGCTAAATATATAGGGTCGTCGAAAGACCCCCTTATAAGAGGAAGCACAATGAAACGTAAAGCACAGGCCGAATGGCAAAAGAACCTGAAAGAAGGCAAAGGCACAATCACCACCGACGCAAAAGTGCTCGAAAAAGCTCAATACAGCTGCAGCACCCGTGTTGAATAAGGTAAAGTAACCAATCCGGAA
>CAZEQP010000258.1:0-5470 GCA_964514345.1 uncultured Candidatus Obscuribacterales bacterium | reverse complement strand
ATTCATTTCATCGGTGAATTCATTGCCCGGTTGACCTTCCAGATAAGCCATAGCTCCTTTGGTTGCTTCCTTATACATGCCTTGTTGAAATGCTTGTTTGGCGGAAGCCGAATTGCCCCAGTGTTTTCCTGCCAAACCGTACATGATACCAGAAGCCATTCTGTTCAGTGCACCTTGAGGCCTGTCATAACCGGCTTTGGCTGCAGCTCGGCGAGAGGCGTCAGCAAAGTTTTCGTGGTTCTTGGCTAGCTCTCCGCCCATGGCTCCTGCTGCAACCACTTTTGCTGCCTGCTGTTGATTTATCAAGCCGTTTTGATCAGCCCCTATGCCGACTACACCTGTGCTTCCGCCAACACTGCCAACTACTTCATGCGGCCCTTCTTTTCCTGGTGTTCCTTTGTTAGTGTGAAGATAACCACCCAGTAGTCTGCCAAAGTTGTTGACCCAGTTTCTGGCATGCATAGGTCCACCAAAATTAGCCAGGGGCGGTGCTCCATCAGTATCGCCTACGGCTTCACTGCCTAGCAATTGTTTGAAAGTATCTGTGACGGGAGGGGTAGATCCAGCATCCAGATGCTTTTTCAGTGACGCAGGTGTTTTTTTACCGGCGGCAGTGGGATCTGCGGCTTTGGTGGCACCAGGAACAACAGTGGCTTTTTCTCCGCCAGGTTTGGTGGCTTTAGAGGCATCCGGGCTGCCAGGTATGGCCGTAGTTCCAGTAGCATCCTTTGCGGTAGCGCCGGCTCCTGGAGTTGCAGTAGCATCAGTGCCGGTGGCGTCGGCGTCGGCGCCTGTAGCAGTTGCTCCAGTAGCAGTTGCTCCGGTCGCACCAGCTCCAGTGAGAGTAGCTCCAGGAGGAGTAGTTCCAGTGGGCTTTCCAGTGGGCTTTGTAGTAGCAGCTGAAATTGCAGCTGCAGAAGTGGATGATTTTAAACCTGCTTTAGTTGTTGCGGCTGCCCCTGGACCACCTGGCGGTGTAAGCGGTGGACCTCCGGGAAGTCCCGGCAATATAGGAGGAGTGGGACCACCTGGAGTGGGAGCCCCTGTCGGATTAATGCTCGCATTGAACTTAGCCTGGTTTCTCACACCATTATTAGCCGGGTTAAGTTGCGAAGTTGCAGTCTTTTGTGCACCTTGAGCACCACCTACGGTGTGGGATTTATTTCTGTGATCCGCCCAGGCAAGAGCAAATGTTTGTCCGGTTGAGGCTATCGCTTTGGCACCGTTAACAAGTCCGCCTGTTACCATGCCTGCCGAGAGAAAATCGGACATCGGGCTTATTTGAGCACGGGCAATAAATGCCGGGACCGATATCATTAATTGCAATATGCCAAGACCTAATACGACTTTGCCCCAGGGACTGAAGTCTGAGGTGAGAATAATTACAAGTAATCTAAGGAATCCGACCCAGACAAATGACCAGAGACTTACTTCCACAAATGATTTGATAAAGCCGGCACAAGATTCTTCTGTATCCGGTGTTGCGAACATGACTATGAATATGGGCGCGAACATGTATTGTGCCGTCAATAAAATAGTCTGAATTGATTTGAGTGTAACTAGATAAACAAGCTGGGCGATTAAAATACCGCCGAAAATCAAGAATATAATCAGTCCGGCAAATGCCACAAATCCGCCTATTGTACCGCCAACCAGACCTCCGATAGGACCGCCGGCAAGTCCACCCAGTGCGGCGCCTGCAACAGGAGCCAGGGCGTTTAGAAGCAAGCCTCCGATAGCCAGTAATCCGCCTTTGATAACAGTCGCCATAGCCTGGTCAAAAGCGACCATTTCACCCGCGCTGTTGAAATAAATGGCTTTGATCATTTCGTTGCTTATTTGAATCCAGAAAGCATAGATGGTAGGCCAGGCCAATAACAAAGCAGAAGTTGTGATCAGTCTTCCCACAGCACCCATGATATTGCTGCCGCCGCGTCCCCAGGAGGCATCGGCCCAGAATTTCCAGATGCACAATACAAATAGAAGCAAGAGCAAATCAACGGCGATACCATACATGATATCAGCTAATTTGCGCACTTCAGGGGCAATTGCATTTATATAAGATTGACCTTCTCTAGCCGCAGGCGTATTGCTTATGGTGAAACGAGGATCGTTAGCCAATCCGTTTACGGCGATATTGGGGTTCAATACAAATATTTCAAGAGCTCGTGACAGGTACGAAACTGCACTGGGAATCCATCCATAAATGAATTCACTTACGTTTTTGCCGATCCAGGGCAGAAAGTTATTGAAGAATTTGCCGATGATGGTGTCATTCCAAAATTGGTTGAGACCTGTGTATGTCTCGTTGTAATTGGCAAATTCATTATTTAGATTGCGGTTGACTTCCTGCGAAGCCATACTGTTGCGGGTTTGAGTTTCTTGTTCGATTAGACTCATACCCGGATGGTCATAGGGAGATAATGGAACAGTGCGCTCTGTATTTGAAGCTCCGATTGATAGCAAAGCCTCTTCATCAGCCGCGTTGCCCACTCTCTGGCTTGTGGGCACAGGAATGGATTCTGCCGCAAATGCTTGCTGCAAAGACAAATTAGTAAGAAATGGGCTGAACAGATAGAGCGTCAGAATAGCCAGAAGCGTCAGGCGCTGTTTGGCGCTGCGCTTTGTTATTTGAATTATCGATTGGGCTTGTCTTTTCATAATCTGTGGTTTGTGGGGTTTTCCGACAGGTACTATCAGTTTAGAAAAGGGACAAGGGTCTGTCTGTGGTGAAATTCCCATCTGAGTGCCAAAAAACGGGAAAAACCGTCACTTTTTTTGAAATATTTTTGGTGGTTGCTTTGGGCTTTTTTGGTTGCGGCGAAGATTAAATCTGATCGGCTCTCGCTTTTTTCAATAAGTTTTTGACGACAGTAGTAAGGGATGTTTTACTGTCGTTTGAAGCCGGACCGTTTTTGAGACCACCATGACCTCCTCGATTTAACTGGGGTCGTCAAGGATAAGGAATCGCGGCGGAATACCTGACGTTGAAAGCCACATGAAAAAAGTGAGTCACACCTGGGTCGGTTAAATGAAATCTGTTCAGTCACTCAGGGGAAGCTTAATACTACAGTCCGCCGCCAATTCCGCCGTAGTTGTTTAATGCAAAAGTGCCGATGAGATGCACAAGAACAGGAATGACATATTGTACTCCCAGACCCAATAAAACTAGCGGGAGAGAGAATTTGCCGAAGCCATTTTTAAATGCGATTTTGATGGCAAAAAAAGTTGAAAAATAGGAGGAAACAACAGTTAACAGGCGGACGAAGTCTCTGGCTGTGTCATAACCGAAGTCTGCAAGCTCACTTACTTCTGTCCCTTTGCCCCATCTGCATTGAGTATCGATGGGCACGTCATGAAATACAGCCGAATAACCGAAAAGCTTTTCGACAATCGGATCATATTGATGCAGTGCCATAAAAATAAATTGTGGTGCCAGAATGAATCCAGCTATCGCCAGGGCTTTCAGCCAGAATTTGAAATTGAGTTTTGCCGCATTTGGGCTCGGTAATGTGTTCATTTTGTTTTCTCCACTCTTTAAACACGAGGAAGCCGGCTTCTCATTTCTGAGAGACCAGCTTCCTCAAGCCGTGACATACAGCTGTTTTGGTTATTTCCCGTCCCTGTTTATGGGTTTCGGGAAGTTGCTCGCGATTTAGAGACCGCCGCCGAGACCGCCGTAGTTATTGATAGCGAATGTACCAATAAGGTGGACGGCTGTGGGGCCTCCGAATCCGACACCCAGACCTTTTGCAACGTTCATTGCGGACTCGCCGCCGTCGCGCTGACCGAAGGCAATCTTCATTCCCGCAAGGGACGAAGGTACCGTCGAAAGGGCTGTCACTACACGTGATACGTCACGTGCGGTGTCATAACCGAAGTCTGCTAATTGTCCTACTTCGTTCGATTGACCGTAACGAGGATCTACCGGCGCTCCAACCAATCCCTGGGCATGGGCTGTTTGGTCATATACGCCTATTGCCATGAGGACAAGTTGAGGTGCCAGGAGGAATCCAACGCGCGAGGCAACCTTGAACGAGTGAGAAGAGGATATCTTCTTCGCTAGTTGCTTGATTGATTTCGTTGCCATGATGTTCATCTCCTATTTGTGTGATTTTTATTTGTTGGGATAAAAACTGTGTTGTGACTTCCAATTTGTTATTTACGAGGAATTACGCGACCATATACTTTCGCTTCCGAGCTTCCGCCGCCGCTATGCGGGACATAAGCACCAGGAGTGTAGTATTTGCTGTTGTTATAGCTGGCGACTCCCATTGAGCCGGCTCTAGCTATTTGGGCTACCGGAGCTTTCTTCCGAATCAATTTGCCGCTTAGATTGGCATTATGAGATCTGGAAGGCAGCTTTTTAGCTGTGACTGCTTTCTCTTCTTGTGCCGGAGGCAGGTTGAAGGATTTAGGTACAGCCGTCATCGGTGTGTTATGAGCGACAACAGGTGCTTGAGCTGGGGGCAGTGATTCCGGTGTTTCGGGTCTACCGAACGCGTTGTGGAATCTGCCTGAAAGGTCCTGTTGAGGCATCAATTGTGGTCTGACTGCCATTTGTGTATGTTGCACCGGTTTTGGTGTCGGCTTCAAGAAATTGGGATCTATGCCGTGCAAGAAATTTGCTTTGGGCATGTGACCGTGGGCGACCTTGTGGTGATCCACAGGCGGCTGAAAGGCCGGCACCCTGGACTGCTCTTTCAGATAGACGTTGGGAGAAAATGTGAATCTTGCTCCTCTGTCCTGAGCTTGAGCCGGACTTGAATTCATCAATAAAATAACGCCAGCTAGAGTTAATGCTGATAGTGTGATTGTGCTTTTCATGTCCTTAATCCCAAAGATGTTCCTAATATCTAAATCCGTTGCGAGTTCCAAAACCTGTAGCAGACAAACCTGCTACACCTAGCCCGAACAGCGAATTCGGTCGTCTCAAAGTCGAACCCATGAAGAGTCCGCCTCCAAGCGCTCCCAAACCGCTAATCATATTGGCGCTGCCAGCGCGGCGAGTATCCCGTCTTACAAGGGGCAACTTGGAGCCAGCGCTTAATGTCTGGGACTGAGTCACTCCACCTAAAGATGAGTATGAGTCGGGGCCTTGATTAAGCCAGTTCGGTTGATTGAACTGAGGTGCACCACCACTGGTGCTGGGGGCCTGGCTCATCGCCTGGTTGGCTGCATTCATTTGATTAGCTTGATTGACGAGAGTGGCAAGATTGCCATTGCCCATCATTTGTTTGAACGCTGCCTGACGTATTTCCTGAGCAGTTCCATTCATTGGATAGCCACTAGTAACTGGGCTTAAATTCATATTTAAACTACTAGGGACCTGCTCGCTCTCTTTTATGAGTTGTTGCTTCACACCCAAGTTAGATCCTTCATATGGAACTACTTCAGGAGGAATAAGTGAATCCATTAAAGGGGACTCGCCTATCTCAAGAGCATAAGCACCGGCATTGTTAGAAACAAG
>CAZEQP010000257.1:0-5479 GCA_964514345.1 uncultured Candidatus Obscuribacterales bacterium | reverse complement strand
GCGAGGACAGCAATGTGCTTGCGTTCGGCGACGAGCTGGCTTATCGCTCGTCAGGTACTCGGCATTCTGGTGATTCATTTTTCAGTGCGGTGAGATACTAAACGCTCTAGTATGAGCTGGAGAGAAAGAGAAGGCAAAACAGTTTTTGACTGTTTCGCCTTCCCCAACGCTTGATACTACTTGCTTGTGCCGGAGCCGAACTTATACTTGACCGTCAGCTGGTAAGCCATTCCTTGCAGTGCACCAGGCACCAGGAACAGTACCGCTGTGGCCAGCGACAATCCGGGGAAAGGAACGCCCAGGAGCCACCCTAAGAAAGTGACCACAAGAGCGGAAGAAAATGCGCCGATCATGGCATAGGTCTGCAGATCGTTTGCGTTTTCATCCTTCACGTAAGAAAGCCAGGCGCCGACGAATGTGCCGACAGCCGCAAAGAATGCGGATGTAACGAGGGCAACATTGAGTACCGGAGCACCGGCTTCAGGAAAAGTGTAAGCGGCAAAATAACCGAGCACAAAGCCGGTTACTGCACCGCAAATGGTACTGGCTAGAGTACCGACCACAGTGTCTTTCATTTTTGTAAGTCTCCTGAAAAGAGCTGTGGTTAGCGGCTAAACAGCTTGGAGCTGAAATAGCTGCCTACGCCACCGGCGCAGCCGGCAAGCGAGTAGGTGACGAAGTGCAGAAATGTCTGCCATTCAGGATAGTTCGCCGCGTTGGCAGCGACGACCATGGCACCGCCAAGAGTCAGAACAAATAGACCGATGGCGGACCAGGGCAAATAGTTGGTGTTGAAAGTGGAAACGTAGTGCTTAGTCAGGATACCGAAAGTTACTGCTCCAGCCAGAAGTAGCGGGAGCAACATGCTAGCGGTTTGCATAGGATGCATTCCTCTTTTTAAACTTGTATGCTCATTCTGTCGGCGAAAACGACAAAACAAGCGGGTTTTAGTGAATGAGTAAGATAGTTCCGGAGAATTTCAAGACTTTGAAAAATAAAAAGACAGGCAAACAATAGAATAAGAATGGTAAGTAAAACTAGACAAAAAATGATAAATTTTGCTTACCAAATATTCTTGATAACCCAAACTTAGAGACAAAACCTAGCGGAGTTAAACTAACCCTCTAAATCTGTTTATTTAAAGCTCCTAATAAGCCATAAAAAGCGGATTTATAGTTGGCCAGCTATTCATTCTGAATAAAGAGTTTGTTGACTATTTAGGAGCTTATTTATTACGGTTGCGCATCTCCTTGTTTCCACTATTTATCTCAAGTCTTCCGAGCCTGACCATGCAAAAACAAAACTTCTATCACTGCTTCTCAGGCAGCTGATCTGGACTGGCACGCAAGCAAGAGGAGATCGGTTCTACAGCGCTACCGATGGAAAAGTGCTGCCTGTAAGGAAAGGACGACAAGATGCTGGAAAGTATTCTTGCCCACTTGCCGACAGCGGCGGAAATTTGGCGCGCTGCACCGACGATTTTGTCCATCATACTCATTGAGGGACTATTGTCGGTCGACAACTCGCTCATCATCGCAACCAAGGCACGTGTTCTGGCCGACTCCCGGCAACGGGATCGTGCGCTTTTCTGGGGCTACATCCTGGCTATGTTGTTCAGGATCGTGGCTCTGTCCTTCGTTTTCATCCTTCTGAAGTATCCCCTGATCAATATGATTTGCGGTCTGTATCTGGTCTGGGTGACATGCGACCATCTGGGACGGGTGCATGGCGTGAAAGCGGCAACAACCGTTCAGCCCAGCTTCAGCCGAGTGATCATGGACATCGCCGTCCTTGATCTGGTGTTCGGTATCGACAATATCGTCACCGCTGTCGCCATATCTCCCAAGATGTGGATCGTTGTTGTCGGCGTCATTGCCGGCATCGTCACGATGGCTCTAGCCAGCAAGTTCTTCATGAAGGTGGTTGACCGCCTCCCCGTGTTGGCTCCCCTGGCTTACATCGTGGTCGGTTATATCGGTTGCCAGATTGGCTGGGAGTACTTCTTCCACCATAAGCCGTCTGAATTCGTTCAGTTCGGTATCATCATCGGCATTCTGGCTGTAGGCGTGGCCTACTCCAAGATGACCTTTCTCCATTCCTTCTGCGAGCCGATCTTCGATCAGGCATGCAAGGTGATGGCGGGGGTTGCCTGGGTTCTGGAGCGTCCGGTGGTCATTTTGAAGGCTCTGTACAGGATGGCGTTCGCACGCTGACCTGAGGCGATACAGGAGAAGATTCGGGACAGTGAAGGCTCTTAAAAGCCTTCCGTCCCGGGTTTTCTTTAATTTTGGAATATATTAATGGATATAGTAAATACAAAACATGCCACTAAATATAGTGTAAAAAATCTGGCAAAACATTAGCGAACCAGAACACCACCCACATCAGTTATGGCTTGTTCGAGCTTTTTTTGCTCATCCACAGCATCATTGCTGTGATCGTTCAACCAATCTCCAACAGCATCAATTACGGTAGATCGCACAAACGCAGTTTCGAATTGAAGGTGTCCGACAGGTCCGAGCCAGCGTAAAGTCTGGTCGGTCGAAGGCATTGCAGCCATTAAATCAGTCACCGCTTTTGGTGCCACACAGCCGTCGGCGGAACCCTGAATTATAAGAACGGCAAGACGAGGATCCACAGATTTACCGTACTTCACTGTTTTGTCCACAAACAAGTCTGTAGCCAGCAAATCGGAAAGATGTATTTTTCTCAGCATGAAAGGATCTTCCATAACTTCATCTACAACGTCTTTTCGAGTGGAAACAAGTTTGGTAAAAAAGGTTTTGAGATCAATCGTTCCTGTTGGAGAGATTAAGATTCCTTTGGCTATTTGAGCCAATTGAGCTGGATCTGCGTACATTCTGGCGTTGAGTTTTACTGCCGGAGCGGAAAGAATAATGCCGTCTATAACGTCTTTCTGCTCGGCGGCAAGCCGCACACAGAAAGTGCAGCCAAGACTTTCTCCAAGGGCCATGATAGGAACATTGGGATATTTAGTGTTGACCAATTTTGTGAGTGCGGCTATGTCTTGATAGCTTTTTTCGTGATTTATTTTGGCTTTGTTGTCTTGTTTGGTTGAGAATTTTTTGTCATCGTCAAATTTGCAGCGTCCGAATCCGCGCATGTCCATTGAAACAAAACCGATATTGTATTGAGCCAGTGTGCGTGCCAGAACGCGGAATTTGCGCCCGTGCAAAGTAAGACCATGAATTCCAATTATGACTGCATCTAAGTCCTGACCGGGAGCCGGCATCCACTCATATGTGGGAATGTTCAGCTTTTGACCGAATTCACCGTCCTCGGTATAAACAAATTTTACCGCCGCCTCAGGTTTTATTTTGTCTGGTAACTGCGACGGGTTAGTAATCTCGATTGCCTGGCAGGGAGCGGAAACTGTAAATGTGACTAATGCGCAAGCAAGTGAAAGGAGGGTTTTACTTCGGGTTTTGAATTGCATGATTATCCTGATCTGAGCGATGAATTAACGATTTTACCTGTTCTCGGCCAAACTTTTCAGGAAACCTGTGCGAATAGTGCGAGACAAGAATTTACATTCATACAGAGGAAGTTATTGTGAAATAAATTGGTTTTCCTTTAATCTTGAATACTAAATGAGGTAGTAAAGTTGTTCGAAAAACAAGGCGAGGGGAAGCGGTTTTATGAGAACCGTCCCTCACCAAGTTCGCTTACGTCGGAACCTGCCAGAATCTGTCGACACTGGCCTTGCGGCATTCAGTGTCTTCATATCTGGCAAGCTCCTGTGCTTTCGTAGGCTTTTCGAACGGCCGCTTTCTTTTGAGCGGGCGTCAGTACCAGTTCGAGTGCGCCGATTTCATCGATGTTCAAGTCGATTACTCGGACACCCTCGGCCGCCCATTCGTTGAGCGACTTCAGTTCACGGCTTTTCATCCCGCGCCAGTAAGACATGTAGCGTTTCTGCAGACGGGGCACGAACCTGGTGCAATTTCCGTCGATATTAACCGCCACAATCCTCCGGCTGGGAGCCTTGAAGTGCCGCTTTACCACGCCGATAGGCATCCTGCCGTCCCAGGTCAGCATCCCGTCGAAGAGATACATGTCCATGAACTTAACGGCACCGATGACGCCCGGAATGGCGATACTGGCTCTGACTGCAAGACCGACCGAGGCCGGCTCATTCGTCAGCTGCAGGAACGTTCCATCGGACTGATACAGGAAGACGCCTTTGGCCGTGAACACGACCTGGCACCGACCTTTGCCGGGAACTTCTGCGGCCGCCATAATCCACAGCTTGGCGGGCCAGACAGGGACGTATTTGTCCATGAGGGCACCCAGCGACTCCGAGCACATGATGGCGCGCAGCGGAATCACTTCATCCGATTTCTGACCCAGGTAGTGTCGGATCACATTCATCGGATGCTCGATACGCTTCACGAGCGTCTCGAACTGGTATGCAATCATGAGCGAGAGCATGCGGCGTAAAGACAGATCTGCGGCATAGAACACAGCCGGGATCGTGCCTCCGCTTACTGCCCCGATGGTTGCCCACTTGAACCTGTTGTGCAGGTTCATGATGGCACCGAGACCCGCGATAAGCGCTTTAATACCACCACCGGACAGCACCAGGTGAAACAGAGCCCTGGGCTTCCTGTGGAGGCGGGTAGTCGTAGCGGTTTTCATGACCGCCTCCTTCTGGTTAGAGTTGAGGATGTAATCTCCTGCCACTATCTACGACACCACTGTTTAATGAGTGGATGATGCGCAGAATTTACTAAGTGGAGTGCTTTGTGGCGTTTTACCCGGTTGAAAGAGATTGGGTGGAGATATGAATAGACCCTAAATAAAAGAGTATGCAAAAACAAGACAGAATCAGGTTTTCATATGAGCATGGTTCATTAATCATGACCTTTAATAGTTAGCGTAATTAGTACTTCCTCTAATCAAAATAGATTAGAAGGGTACCGCTGCTGAAATATGCAGGGTACCAGTATCAGGCGAACCAACTACCCTTTTGGCTCTTTTTAAGAGGCTTTATCCCGATAAATAGCCCATCTCAGAGAACAGTACTTATACTCACCTGTATTTCGGGTAAGTCTTCTAATTGCTTTAAAAGAGAGCTCTTTATTAGTTTTAACTCATCTCTGGTCACTCTCTCAACAAGGATGCGCAATCTACAAAACACAGGTAATTCGCTAGTCACCAAGCTTCTGTGCTGCGCGTAAGTGTTGAGAGGGTGATCAGGGTGTAATGGTCAGAAATCGGAGAAAACAGGTGATATCCTCTCTGAACTTCGAAGTGCTTGCGGGCTTGGTCTTCTTTGCGATTGGCGTCTTCAGCGCTCGTCGCAGAAAAGAGGAACTGTCCGTTTTCTTTTTCGCCATGGCAGCCTTACAGCTGCAACGGGAACTGTCCGTCTTCTTGCCCCGCCGCCAGCTTCTCGACCTGAGCGGTTTGTGGTTTCCCCTTCAGGTCATCCTGCTGATTAGCGCAGTGGTGGTCT
>CAZEQP010000256.1:0-5485 GCA_964514345.1 uncultured Candidatus Obscuribacterales bacterium | reverse complement strand
AATTCGATTAACCTGGAAGACGGTGTAGAGCATATGAAGAAAAAAATTGCTCTAATAAAAAGATACGGTGCCGCCACCATTGCTCTTACTATAGACGAATCAGGCATGGCCAAAGACGCCGACAAAAAACTGGCTGTGGCAAAACGTATTTATGACCTGGCTCTTGAAGGCGGACTGCGTCCGGAAGATCTTGTTTTTGACGCTTTGACATTTACTTTATCCACAGGTAATGACGACGATCGTCGTCTTGGTCTTGAAACACTCAATGGCATAAGTATGATCAAAGCCAAATTGCCTGGAGTGAAAACCATACTTGGTGTCAGTAATATTTCATTTGGATTTGATCCTAAAATCCGCAAAATCTTAAATTCAGTCTTTCTTCATTATGCTGTCGAACACGGGCTTGATTCAGCCATAGTCAATGCCCAGAAGATTTTGCCTCTATTTCAAATCGGCGAGGAAGAACGTGAGTTTCACCGCAAACTCATATTCGATGAACGCACAGACGATTATGATCCTTTGTTTGCTTTGCTTGATTATTACAAGTCAAAAGAAAAAACAAAGAGCACCAAAGTCGAAGACACATCCAACAAATCTATCGAAGAAGTGCTTAAGCAGCGCATCATTAATGGCAACAGGGTGAATCTGGAAAAGGATCTGGATATCGCTCTTAATAAATACAAGCCGCTCGATATCATCAATGAAATATTGCTTGATGGCATGAAAGTAGTAGGCGATTTGTTCGGTGCAGGCAAAATGCAATTGCCCTTTGTTTTGCAGTCGGCAGAAACAATGAAAGCCTGCGTGCGTTATCTTGAGCCTTTGATGGAAAAAGCCGAAGGTGCCACCCGCGGCACTATGGTGCTGGCCACAGTGAAAGGTGATGTGCACGATATCGGCAAAAACTTAGTTGATATCATTTTGTCCAATAACGGCTACAAAGTTTTCAATCTTGGTATCAAACAACCGATTGAAAATATCATTTCATCGGCTGTCGAAAACAAAGCAGACTGTATAGGCATGTCCGGATTACTCGTGAAGTCGACTGTCATTATGAAAGAAAATCTTTCAGTCATGAATGATAGATCTATTTCCACGCCCATTATTCTGGGCGGTGCTGCACTCACTCGTCGTTATGTGGAAGAAGACTGCCGGTCTGTTTATAAAGGCTCGCTCTTTTACGGCGCTGACGCATTTGACGATCTTAAAATTATGGAAGCTCTGGCCAAACTAAAAGAACAGGGCAAGACCCCCATTAAAATAGAAGACGTTTATGCTCTCACCGGGCAAGAAATGAAAGCACCTGCCACAAAAGCACCACGACTTGAATTGAGTCCCGACTCTGATGCAGATAAAGAAGCAGACGGTCCGCCTGAATCTGACGATGAAGTTTCACTTTCAGATAGCAACGGCAGAGCCGAATCGGTCAAACGTCTTTCAAAGAAACAAATTCCCCAGCCGCCATTCTGGGGCACCAGAGTTTTAGAAGATATTCCATTAGACGATGTGTTTAAATACATCAACAAAAATGTGCTCATACGCGGTCAATGGCGTGTGCGTCAGGGCGCTATGTCTGACGCCGAATATAATGAAATGCTCAAAGAAAAAGTTCTGCCCGAACTTGCCGAATTAGAAAAACGCTGCAAAGACGAAGGCTTGCTTTTACCCAAAGCAGTCTATGGTTATTTCCCCTGCCGCTCGCAGGGCAATGACCTCATCATCTATAAAGAAGACCAGAAAACAGAGCGTCTGCGCTTCGCTTTCCCGCGTCAAGACCACGGACAGAAATTGTGCATTTCAGATTTTTTCAGTGATGAAGAAATTGATGTGGTGGCAATGCAAATCGCCACAGTCGGACGCAAAGCATCAAAATATTCAAAAGAATTATTTGAAAATGACCGTTATACAGATTATTTGTATTTCCACGGCTTGTCCGTAGAGTCGGCAGAAGGATGCGCAGAAGTCGTACACAAGCGCATCCGTGAAGAGCTTGGCTTTGCCGCCGACGACGCCAAAGACATAGAAAAATTATTCCAGCAAGGATATCGCGGCACTCGTTATAGTTTTGGTTATCCTGCCTGTCCCAGTCTTGAAGACCAGGCTCTTTTGTTTAAACTGCTGGATCCCGGTCGTATCGCAGTGGAACTTACTGAAGAATTTCAACTGGTGCCTGAGCAAAGCACATCGGCTATTGTGGTGCACCACCCGCAAGCAAAATATTTCAATATCAAAGGCAAACGCGCAGTCACTACATAACTGGAGGACCAAAAATGCCGCATATTATAGTCAAACTCTGGCCAGGATGCTCCGAAGAGCAAAAGACCCTTCTTACACAGCGCATTGTCAAAGAAGGCTCTGAAATATTGGGTAAAGGCGAGGATTATTTCACAGTTGCTTTTGAAGAAATAGATTCAAGCGAATGGGGCGAAAAGGTCTATAAACCTGAAATAGAGAAAAACTTGTCCAAGCTTTATAAGAAGCCAGGATATAAGATGTAATTGGGTCCTGGTTCTTTTATCTTGACATTTGATTTTACGGGTATATTATATAGAGAAATGATTTTGCTTACTAACTGATTTCGTGCGGGCATTTTTCGCCCACTCTTTTTTTGTGCGGATACTGATCCAATGTCACTCCCGACTGGTCCTAATGTTGCTGCCCACTCGGATTCGGCAGATCCGGATAAACCTATTGGTAATGAGACTACAGGCGGGGATCCCTGGGGGAGCCGGGTCGAGCTTTTGAGGACTGCTTTTCTCACTCCGGGCAGGATAACTCCAACTGCAACCGATGCCTCTCCCCTACTGGTCAAATCTCCTTCCAGCGGACTGCCGCCGGAACTAGACGCCATGTTGAATCCGCCCCGGGGATCATCACAGCCCTGGGAGCATGGCACAAACCTTTCTGAAGTTGCCAGACGCCAGCTGACCGGTATGAATGAACCCACCGAAGCTGAAGTGAGGAGTTTCACAGAGGCGATGCGTAGAATGAACCCGTCTCTGGCAAATGGCCGGGAACCCAGACCGGGAGAATTAATTCGTATCCCGCAACGAGAACCGGACGGCTCTTTCACTTATCGAGACGCCAGAATTTCAATGCGACTGAACAATGTCGGCGTCCTGTCCACAACAGACCGCACCACAGGACAGACAAGATACATGCTGGCAGACGGAACTTCGGGAAGACCGGTTCCGAACACAGGCGACAGTGAAATAGAATTTCCCGGCAAAGGCAGATCTGTCGAGCGCGGTGACAGCACACGCTGGTTCAACGAAAGAGGTCAGTTGACCAGAGAAGTCCTGGGCAATTCATCCTCCGCCATGCAGCGCAGAACCCTCTCTGACGGCTCCACAATAGACCAGCATACAGGAGACAGAAAAGAGCACAATTTCATTTTGAACAGAAGGGCGGATGGACGATTAACCCTGTCAGATTTGGCCGCTGAAAATCCCAGGTTGCTCAGTTTCAGAAACGATGGTGCATTGACCCATTCACGCGAAAATTTGATGCGCACAGCTGAAGCGGCGCTTCGTGACCAGCCTTTGCTCTGGTCCAAATTCCAGGCTGACATGATCCGGCTTGAAAACAGAAACTTGACCGGCGAGCAAATCAATAATGTTTATCAGCAAATTCAAAGAGTCTTTGACGCTACCAGTGGTGACTCAGTTGCTCCTAGAGAAACACTGCCGGCGCTAGCAACACAGTTGATGAGTCAGGCGGCATCTCCCGGTTCCATAGATCAAGGAGGAGCGGTCACTTGCACAATGGCTGCGGCCGAGGTCAGAACATTCACATTGCATCCGGAATTGGCGGTAAAAATGGTGGCAGACATGGCACTTGCAGGCCGTACCAGAGTGGGCAATCTGCAAGATGAGGTCACTATGCCTACGGCAGACAGTTTGAAACCTGCAACTGAAGGTAATCCTCCTTTTAATGGAGAAAGAAGTTTTGCCAGTCAAATATTTCAATTGACCGCGGCCAACGCCATTCAAATGCAGATGGGTACAGCGTCAAGATTTGGGCGCCTGAATGGAGTTGACGCCTGGACCGATACGCAAGGAAATCTTGACCCTGAAAAAGCGGGAAGAGCTTTTCATCACGCCGATTCCGTCCGGGCTTATGATTTAATTTCGGGTGCCCAAAATGAAACCGGACCCATTCTTTTGCTCAGTCCCAACCGATGGCAGGTAGGAGACGGCACCACATATCCCAATAACAGAATGATGCCGATTCAAAGCGAAGCTCAGCTCAGACAAATTCTTGAATCCACCAGGCAATTTCCTTTGTTCGTGGCAATAGAAGCCAATTTGCCGGGAATTGCCGGCGTGGGAAGAGACAATCATATGATGACCATCACCGGATACGATGCTACAACAGGCAGGGTGCGCATCGACAACCAATCAGGTTCACGCAGAGACGGCACAGTCACCGTAGGGCAACTGTTTAACGCCATTAATTATGATGGACACAGAAGCTCTCAATTGGAAAGATTCAGTACCGCCATCGACCGTGGTGAAAATGTGTTTGAAGACATTACAAGAGCTATTGAAACAAGCCGCTTTCAGGAATGGCCCAACCCTGGCGGTTTGGTCGACATGGCTTTCAAAGCTATAAGCAAGATGCCCGAAGCGCAACAATCAGGTGCGCTGCAGAGAATTGCTCAGTTAATCAATATTGAAAATGCAGGACATCAAGTAATCAGCTTTATCGATTTATTAAGTTCGCATGATATTCCCGGTGCGGCAGACTTGACTGAGCGAATAGCTTTAAAATATGCCACCGAAAATAATATCACTCAAGCAATGGCTCACCCGGACAGTTTTGATAATTTGCCATTCCATGACCGGCGTTTCATGCAAGCTTTGAACAATTTGAGACATCTGCATCCGGCATTGCTGGCAAGAATCTTAAGCAGATTCCCTCGCTAATTGAATTAAGATCAAGCCTTCTTAGTATTCGCTTTCAAAAATTGCACAATAAATTTCTTCTGTCCCTGAATTGAAAATAGCCATGGATTAATCATTCGCTCAATCAATAAGCCATTTATCGCGCACCCCAAAAACATCGACGCCTCTTCATCCAGATTCAATAATTTGCACATCGCTGTCATATAGATTCTATCGGCGCGTTCAAAGGCGGAGATTTTGCCGGCGCGCTCGGCGCCAAGTTCACGCAAAGCGTCAATCATCACAAGCACCTGTTTTTGATATTCAGACTCAAAGCGTTCAAGATAATCAAAAAGCACATCTACTTTCTCATCGAGTGATTTGAGCTTGCTTAACATCCCTGTTATTTCTACAATATCGCGCTCGGCAATATGAATAAGCAACTGTTCAAATAAGTCTAATTTGCTGGGAAAATAATGATAAAGAGTACCTGTGGAAACACCCAGACTGGATGCCAGATCACGAATAGTCAAAGAAGAATAACCTCGCTGGGCAAAGACTTCAAAACTTTTGGATAAAAGTTCTTTGCGATATTCTTC
>CAZEQP010000255.1:0-5487 GCA_964514345.1 uncultured Candidatus Obscuribacterales bacterium | reverse complement strand
ATGCGAGATAAATTTTCGCAATGAATAACTCTGGGTCATCCGCGATTCGAACCCAGAACCAATTGCTTAATAGTAATAAGAGTCTTCTAAAATTCGGATTTCTACCGACTCTTACACTCTTGTACGGTTTTATGCAGGAGTATTGATTAGGGCATCTTGAGGATTGTATAATGTAATTTGGTCTTGGATGGTCTTGTACCTCAAGGACTTACATAGTGCTTACAGGGATATCAAGAAATAAGAATGCCTAAATTACGACTAAACGAAACCAATATTGGAAAAGTGCCGATTCCTGAAAAAGGACAAGTTTTGTTCTGGGATGATCGCCTTGAAGGGTTCGGTCTTAGAGTGACCCCCACAACGAAAGTATTTATTGTTCAATCTAGGGTTGCCGGCAGGGACCGCAGGGTCAAAATTTGCAGCGCTAAGAATGGTGACGAAGGCGCAATGTCTCCGGAAGACGCGAGGAAAGAAGCGCAGAAACTGATTGCCTTAATGAATACCGGAGTTGATCCGAACCAGGTCAAGGCAGAAGCGAAAATAAAAGGTAGAACTCTTGAGGATGTTCTAAACGATTATCTCTCAAATAAAAAACTACGCTCGAATACCGAAAAGCTTTACAGGACTGGTTTTCGCTTAGGTTTATATGATTGGCGAAACAAAACCCCCGATCAAATTAGCCCGGAAGATGTCTTAATGCGTTATGACAAGCTCTGCACCGGCTGGCGCGCTTCAAGTACACAGCATTCAAGAGGAAAAGGAAAAGCTCTGGCTAGTCAGGTTATGCGATTACTGGTGCAAATTTTCAATTATGAAATAGTCGTTCGACGTCGGAATATTGCTAATCCAGTCAAGTTACTCTCCCATCTTAGAAAAGGATGGAGCCAATCTGAGCAAAGACAGGTTATTTTACTCGATGATGAATTAGAGGCTTTTTATAAAGCCGTGATGGATCTAAGAGATGGAAGGTCTAGGGATTTTATATTACTGCTTCTCATGACAGGCTTACGGTCGCAAGAATGCGCCGGTCTGACTTGGGAAGAAGTGGATTTAAAGCAGGGTTATGTTCTCATTGGAAAAGAGCGCACTAAAAACAAAACAGATCACGGATTGCCATTGACTGATTTTCTAAAGGATCTTTTCGAACGCCGCATGGCTGAAAACGATAAACATCATGCCGGAAGAAAGAGAGAGAGTAACGAGGAACGAAGTTCTATATATGTGTTTCCTGGATACGGTAGAACTATGCGATACGTTGAGCCAAAAACGGCATTTGGTATGGTTTCCAAAAGAATCGGCAAGCACATTACACCGCATGTCCTCAGACATACTTTTGCTACCGCATCCCAGAAACTCTTAATTAATGAGCGCCTGCAAGCAAAACTCCTTAATCACACTAAACCGGATATTACAGCTCGATATATTCATGCCGATGTCGAAATGCTCAGAGAGCCTATGAACAAGATCGGCGATTATTTTCTTGAACAAATGAAAGTCGCGCGCTTTACTTCTGATACCGTTACATGATGATTTCTCTCTTACAAGAGAAACGATTTTCGTTTTGTTTCTTACTATTAGAGTGCCAAGCTTACCCGACGGGGGACAGCCGGCTTCCCTAGTCGGCCGCTTGGTTTAATAAAAAGGGACTGCTCATAAGGGAGGGCGGTTATGTCGGAATCAACTACCGATCAAAAAGGTCAATTAAGTGGCCTTGGTGTTAGAGAAGTTGGTCCCGGTGATCCGGAATTTCTTGAACTTATAAACAAATTTCTCAAGAAAGCGCAGGACGAAGGGGATCGCGCTGGCATAAGACGTTATCAGGTAGAGTACCCGTTTATGCATGAACAAGCTCTTTACGCAAAGCAATTAGATAAGCAGATTTTGAAGCAGCGCACTGCTGGCCGTATTGGCGGTAAGGCAAGCCATGCGGCTAGATACCCGAGCACTTTTAAAGCCAAGATTGAATCACACTTAAAGACCCTAACTATCGATCAACTTAAAAAACGCGGACTTTCCGCTTGCATTGCGACGGATCCCCGGTTTGAAGAAATCGATTTGAAATACATACAAGAAATAGTAAGAGAGTTTAAGAAACAGGTTGTAAACGGGAACGCTACGCCGTAGCGTAGGTTCCGTATTGATTTTGTATTTGCAAAGATTGCCCCATCCAATCCGAGAGGGGCTTATCAATGAGCGTAGAAAACAAGAACAGAAAGGCGGTTCCTATATCTCCGCCTCCGATCAAGCAATATGTAAGTGAGAGGAAGTTAGTCGAAGTTTCAGGGCTTAGTTGTGCATTTTGGCAAAAAGACAGATGGCTACATAAGGGTAAAGAACCTGGATGTCCGTACATTAAAGTTAATCGCTCAGTAAGGTATGAGCTTGGAGAAGCGCTAGCTTGGCTTGAACGCGGACGACGCGGCAATAAGGTAGCTGCAAATGGCTAATCAAATCATAGGCTATCCGCTGACCATTTCAGAACCTCAAACCAAGAACGAAGCAATAAACTTCTTTCGCCGCGAAGACCAAGGCATCGAGGGGCGGTTTTCTATGGGTACTAAAGGCGACGTACTTGAAGTGCGAATCCGGCGGGGAGTGAAAAAAGACAAAACGACTTGGAAGATTTCGGCCAGCATCCCCATCGAACCTGATGTTAAGCGCGATGCTGCAATTATAAATTTAGCTCAAACGGCCTGGCGTTACTGGGCTGCACAGTTTTAATCAATGAATGCGCCGCCCTGGTGCGGCAAAGGAAAAATATGAACTGGTTCAAAAAGAAAAGAATGGAAAACCGACAAATTGACTCTCTGCTTGCTTCAGACATAGTCAATCTTGAACACATTCAACAAATAAGATTGATTTCAAGGCCCTACATGGAAAAAGGCGATTTTAATTTTCCGCCTGTCGGATCGGCGCTGTATGACGCGGATCTGACAGATATCCGGACAATGCCTACAGCGATTGAAGGCGCACAAGACGAACGTCTATACATTTGCTTTTATCAAAAAGACAGCGAATTCTACCGCGCCAGAGCATACATTCGTGGCGCTTCCCCTCAAGGTCAAAGATGGCTTCGGATTCCCAGAACAATAGCATTGAAAGAGATGGGGCTTTACGCAGAATAAAAAATAACGCCGCTGCCTGGCGAGGAAAGCGGCGCATCAAAGGAGGTTCAATTCGGATGTTCTTTAGTCATTATCTCAGATTCTTTCCGGCATTCGCCGAAAAATTTGCAGATGCAATCTTTACTCGAAGCTTGTCAGATGTTGCTCTTGTGGAAGCAATGCGGTTGTCTGAGCCGGTTCGCTTACCCGACCTAGAAGTATCAATCAACGAACAAGCAAAAATTCAATTTCGGCGGTTTCAAACAACAGTAAATGCCGATGATCTTTATGTAGTTGTGATTAATGCACCTTCGTTTGAAGTTCAGGGTGGTATTTGCAAAGACGTTTTTTTGGTGTTGCAATGACAAGCTTATCCGTTTCTCAAAGTAACTGGCCAGAAATTATTCCATTAATCAAAGAATTCCCCGATCAAAGCCCGTACCCGGTTGACGCATTAGGTGACATTCTCGGCCCTTTAGCCAGAACGATTCAATCTATTCAGCGGTCGCCATTGGATTTGTGCTGCCAATCTGTGCTTGCGGCCACAAACCTTGCCTGTGCCGGACTTTATGATATCGAAGTGGACGGTCGAATTTATCCAAATGTTGATTTTTTTACTACAGTGGCATTATCCGGCGAACGCAAAGATGGAGCCGACAGCATAGCACTGCGACCGCATAGGCAGCATCAAAAGAACTTGCGCGAAAGGTTCAACATTGATTTTGAAATTTTTCAGAAAGAGCTTGCAGCATACGAAGCTGACAAAAAGAAACTCGCCAGAGAAGAAGATAAGACAAAACTTCGAGATTTAAAATCTCCCTGCTCGCCACCACCGCCAATACTTGAAGTCAGCGATCCCACTATCGAAGGAATTCAAAGATTATTTGCAGAGGGACTTTCCCGCCTGGGATTGTTCACAACCGAGGCTGGCGTATTCCTGGGTGGCTGGTCGATGCAAAATTCACAGATTATTCGCACCGCGGCTGCCTTATCTAAGTTTTGGGACGGTAAACCGATCTCAATTGCACGCGGTACAACCGGATCACATACGCTCGCGGGGCGCAGACTAGCTTTACATTTAGGCGTGCAACCT
Organism: uncultured Candidatus Obscuribacterales bacterium; assembly: GCA_964514345.1. Taxonomy (GTDB): domain Bacteria; phylum Cyanobacteriota; class Vampirovibrionia; order Obscuribacterales; family Obscuribacteraceae; genus Aved-18. The sequence continues at coordinate 1,290 of CAZEQP010000255.1, read as the reverse complement.
GAAATCGCAATCGGTTTTTTAGGTTCCCGTGAATTGGAAAACCAAGGACTACTCGCACGATTTCTGCCAGCATGGGTGACATCAACTATCGGCAGTCGGCAATATAACAACGTAAATCCCTGCTCAGATTCCGCATACTTGCATTACGAAAGAGTTATAGGCGGACTACTAAAAAAAAATCTACCTCTTTCGCAAGAAAGACCCGGTGAATTAGATCCGCCTAGAAGAAAACTCTCCCCCGCAGCTAAGGCACTATGGATCCAATTTCACGACGCCCTCGACAAAGATTCAAAAATAGGACACAAATTACACCTTATTCAACCGTTTGCTTGCAAAGGCGCCGAACATTCCATCCGACTTGCTGGAATTCTTTGCTCCGTTGCTACAGATGACAATGAGGAAATCTCAGGAAACATTATGCGTGATGCCATTACGCTCGTAAGTTGGTACGTTAAAGAATGGCTGCGCATCAAAGAAGCGTGCAGCGAAGATAATACTAGTGATGCACAATTGCTTTTGAAATGGTTAAAAGAGCGAAAAGTAAATAGCTTCATTTCAAAGGATGTCTATCAGAAAGGTCCAAAACCTTTAAGGTCGGCCGGAATCGCTCACGGGGCTATTGACGAACTAGTGGCACACAACATCATCCGGGAAGCGACTTTTCAAGACCCTGGACGTAATGGAGAAATGAAAATGTATAACGGCTTCGAGTTGAATCCAGATGCATAAAGACAAATGGAGTTTTGACGTAGAGTCTTTATACGACAAAATTGCGGCGACTGAAGCTGGCAGTAAAGTCTCATTGTCCAAACCGGTGAACGTCTATTTTGAAAATTACTATCCTAATGCCGTGCCACCATTCGAAATTCACTGGATAGTTTCTTCTGTCCTAAATTCTCCGGATAATGATCAAAGCCTATGGTGGCATCTAATCGGCCGTTGGGTAAACGAAACCAAGGAACATCATTCTTGGCGCCAAGCGGTTTATGAAGCTCTTAAATCCGAAGCCTCAAAACAAGACTCTTTTGAAAAACGTATTGAAGAAGCTATGAAAATTTTTGCCGGATCCGGAATGCGATTAATTGCAGCCCAAAACTAATTTGCGAAATTAGCAACTTTTAGCAGAAGTTAGCAGAGCGCTTTTTAAGCGCCTGTCTTCGTTTTAGCGTAATTAGCAGAATTAGCACGGCGCGTGGTCTCTGTGCAAGTAAATCTATCCCTTACTGCCGGTTTGTGTATAGTCTTGTGTTAATAGAGATATAGAATATATATAATTCACTTCAAAATAAC
>CAZEQP010000254.1:0-5488 GCA_964514345.1 uncultured Candidatus Obscuribacterales bacterium | reverse complement strand
ACTGCTTGGCGAAAACGCAGAACTTACTCAATCTGAACAAACCGACCTAATTACGCTCTGGCATCAAGTAATAACTTCAAATGGAGTAAAAAACTCCAATCTTGAAAATGCCGAATTCGACTATAAACTGGGTCTGGCTCTTGCCACCCATGTGCCTGTGATTAATGCCGCCATGCTTAAAGACGCCAATCCCAGGACACAAAACCTGGTCGATATTATGGCGTTGCGATTCTTTAAAGCGGCAAAAACCATGCAGTTAGGCGATTTCGTTCAAAATTTACAAGATTAATCTAAAGGCAACCCCAGACACAAGCAGGCTTAACACGCTATGGGTAAGATGTTTTATAGGACTAATTGTTATTTAGCGGGAAACTCAAGTAATGGCTGAACTTGCACTGAACCCTGTTGCTCCCCTGCTGGACGGTCAGGGCATTATAGTTGACTCTGTAGTAAAAACATTTAAGCCGTCCATTCGCAATTTAATAAAATTCGGCAATCGCAAAAAAATACTTGCTTTGAATGAAATAAGCTTGAAAGTACTGCCTGGTGAGGCGCTTGGTGTGATTGGACCCAACGGCGCAGGCAAGACCACTCTTATGGGATGTTTACTGGGATTTTTGCGCCCCGAGAAAGGATCTATATATATAGAAGGGCTTCCGCCCGAGTCTCTTTTTGTCAAAAAACTGATTGGTTATTTGCCTGAGCGTCTTACATTCGACCGCTGGATGACTGCAAGCGAATTTGTCGCTTATCATCACGAGTTGGCCGGACGGCCGAAAGAAAAACGTAGCGAAGAAGTGGAAGAACTTCTGACCAAAGTGGGGCTTGAGTCCAGTTTGTGGAATTCACAAATATCTCGTTTCTCGCGCGGTATGCTGCAAAGACTGGGACTTGCCCAATCACTTATAGGCAACCCCAAATATTTGTTTCTGGATGAGCCGGTATCAGGCGTCGACCCCGGTGGGGCATTGCAAATACGTCAGGTATTGAGTGATTTGAAAAAATCAGGTTTGACTATACTTGTAAATTCACACCAGCTGGATCAAGTGGAAAAAATTTGCGACCGCGTAGTATTCGTCAACAAAGGCAAAGTGGAAGCGGTTGACGATCTGCTTGAACCGGATCATCAAAGACGACTTGTTCTTATTAAATTTGACTCGCATGAAGGAGAATTGCCGTCAGCCGAAAAGCTGGACAATATCGCCCGTGAATGTGGAGCCGAAGTGACTTCATTTTCATTCATGCATGCCAGTCTTGAAGTGAAAGACAACAAAGCGCTTGTTTTACTTGTGAAAAAACTGGTTGAACAAAATCATCCGGTACTGGAAGTGGTGCCGCAATCGGGTCGCCTGGAGCGATTCTTCATGGAGGGTAAGTCGTGAACAGAACCATTTTTCGAACCGCCCTCAAACAGTGGTGCTCTAGCGCCGGATTGGTGACTCTGTGCGGATTTTATTTCATTTGTCTTCTCGGTTATTCTACCTGCACAATCTTATTCGGCGAATATCCTCTGATTGAGCCGATATTCGTCAGCACCGCCTTCCTTTTACCTTTCATATTTTTACTGGGCACAGGCATTATCGGAAAAGATGTTTCACTGGGTGTGTTATCCACTGTTTTTTCAAGACCTTTAGCCCGCACTCAATATGTGCTTGCAAAATGGCTTGCCCTGTCCATTGCCACCAGTATAATCGGATTGTCTCTGGCCGTATGCGAACAACTGGTTGCCAGTTTTACTTATGGACTGGTACCAGACATGAATCTTTTAGTTGTAATGGCTGAGCGCAGTTCATTATGTTTTGGACTGTCGGCGACTCTGGTGGGTCTATCCACACTCTTTGCCGGAAACAAAAATATGGTGGTCTGGTGCGTGCTGGCTCTAGCTGGAGTAATACTGGCTCAACTGGCGGTTTCGCTCCCTCATATGTATTTCGGCAGTTATGTCAGTTTTGCCTGGATGAAATCATTCACGCCGTTCATGGAAGTCATAGCCAAAATGATCAGTGGTATCACTCTGCCATGGCTTGATATGAGTCTGGTTGTAAATGCGGTGAGCCCCAGCTTCAAAGTGATATTCTCATATTTCTCGACTGTCGCAGCAATGCTTTTCATCGCCGTATGGCGTATGAACAAGATGGAGGTCTCTTATGCTCAACAACAATAAAAGCATCAAAGCACCTTCAAGAGCGACTCCTTACTGGTTGGGCGCAGCTGCTGTTGCACTTTTAGCCGGCAATTTGATTTTCACTAATCTGGAGCCGGAAAATTCTATCAAGTTTAAAGATCATGTCCAGTGGCGCACATTTGAAGAAGGCAAACAAGAAGCCATTAAGCGCAGCATGCCTATCTTTGAAGTGGTGACAGGCGATGTGGATGGAGCACAATACAAAAGTCTTCAGCGTTATTATTTCGCCGACCCAACACTGGCAGCCACAATAAACAAAGACTATATTCCGGTGCGCACTGAATCGCAGTCCAGTTACAACCGCTGGGAACCTCAACTTCAAATAAGTTGCAACAAAGAAAAAAAGAAAAGTGATTTTGTTACTGTGCGCATTATCCCGCTTGAATTTCAAAACAGATCTTGCGACGATTATCGTCTGCCGCATTTCTATACCGGCACCAATTTCAAACAAGCCATGTTGAATTTCTTGTCTGAAAATAAAAACTTTCATTACAACAATTACAGCTATAGCGGAAACACACTGGCTAGCCATAACTGGTCAAAACTTTCAGAAGTGGAAGCAAAAGCAAAAAAAGAAGACAAGAAAGTGTTGTATTTCTTCTACAGACAATTTGACGACTCTTGCTTGAATATGATGCGTTATCCTTTTGACGATTTCAATCAGAAAAAATTGATCCAGAAAAACTTTGCTTCAGCCATTGTGCTTGAGCGCAGCAGTCCCACTGCCAAAAATCCGCAATTTGTGACCGATCTGGTCAATAAGTTTGATGTTTTATCTTATCCCACTCTGGTTTCTCTGGATCCCAAAACAGGAAAATTCAATAAACTGGGCGGCACATATAATCGCAATGAAATAGACGATTTCATCAAAAAGGAGATCAGTCACTAGATGCCTTGCGGCTTCAAGCAAAATTTGTCGCGCTTTGTTTTAAGTGCCTGTTGTTGCGCCTGCATTTTTCTACTGACTCCTGCGCTCACCCAGGCTCAAGCAGAAATGCAAGAACCTGTCGACCAATCATTGCTGGTGGAAGGCGAGCCCGGATTTAAAAAACCGCTGCAAACATTAGAAGAAGAAAAAATCGAAAAAACCAAAATCGCAGACACTGTTCAGAACTACTTTTTTTCAATGTCCAATTTGCTTATTGCAGCAGGTGTCATTCTGGTAGGAGTCGCAATAGGCGTTTCTGCAAAACAAAATAAACACAATTGAATTGAACTGGTTCTCTCCAGTTGAAAGTCTCTTTTTTTTCACCCTTTTACGAATGTTAGCGCTATCGGCCGATTTCTAACAAAGTCATTTTAAAAGACAGCAGGGAGTGGCATTTCCAGACTCGATTTTTTTTGCATTCTAGGCCGCACAACTGATACCCCCCAACACCCCTCGCTAGCAGGGTTATTCTGCTTCCAATTCGGCTTTTGCCTTCAGCAATTCGGTGCGCGCCTCTTTGCTGACTTTGGGAAAATGCAGATTGAGATCCCGTATGCGTGAGCCTATTATTTCAGAAACAATTATTCTCGTACTGGGCTTGTGATCGGCAGGCACCACATACCATGGCGCCCACTTGGTGCTTGTATGATTGATGCAATCCTCATAGTATTTGACATAGTCATCAAAATACTGTCTTTCTCTCAAATCGTTGGCGCTGAATTTCCAGTTTTTCTCCTGGTCGTCGATACGTTTTAAAAATCTTCTCTTTTGCTCAGCCTTTGACACATTGAGATAAATTTTTATGACTTCGATACCATTGTCGACCAGGTATTTCTCAAAATTATTTATTTGCTCGAATCTATCCCGCCAGAAAGTTTTAGTCATAACTTCTTTCGGCAATTTCTGCTTTTTGAGCATATCAGGATGCACACGCACCACAAGCACTTCTTCATAATAAGAGCGGTTGAATATGCCGATTCTTCCCCGCTCGGGAAGTTTTTTCACACAACGCCACAAATAATCATGATCAAGTTCTTCGGCCGAGGGATTCTTGAAAGAAGTGACCATACAGCCTTGCGGATTAATTCCCGACATCACATGAGCGATGGTTCCGTCTTTGCCGGCAGCATCAAGAGCCTGGAAAATAACCAGAACACCATAAACATCCTGAGCATAAAGTTTGCCCTGCATTTTGGCTATTTTGTCTGTGCTTTCTCTAAGCGACAATTCAGCTTTTTCAGCTGTCAGTCCCTTAATTTGAAAAGACGGATTAAAGTCGGAAAATAGTTTTATTTTTTTTCCGGGCTTAGCCATAAATTGACCAATGGAAAAATCTTTCAGTTTCATATATTTGTTTTCAACACTTCCTTTATTGATTTTGAAATATTTTCGCAAATGCGCTCAAGAGGCAATTCATTGGGGAGGGTGCCGAATGGACGTTCCACTTCCTCAGCTAAGAATTCAAGCGAAAGCATGAAATAACTGTTTAAAACCACTGCAATAGTTGTGTACTGATCAAGTGTGGGCACAAGCATCCAGGGAATAATCAATAAGTTGATGGCGATGCCCAACCATAAAATAAGCTTGTATGAACCTGAAATGGGTGAGGCTAAAATGCGTTCGCTAGCTCCACAAATGTCCATATATGCTTTGGCGTGAGTGTCCAGCTGCAATTGTTTGAAACTGTCTATTTTTCCTTCAACCCGCCATTTCTCAATATATTCGTAAACACGATGCGCAATATAAAGCGGCACATGCTGCACTTCATCCGGCACTTCCATACATTTTTTCAGAGCACTGTCCACGGTGCCGCGCAAATGATGCATCAGAGCAAAAGCAAAATTTGAAAGCAACATTCCAAATTGTGCCTTTTCTTGCGCATCAATGTTTACGTACAAATCTGCTTTTATAGCTAAATTGCGTGTGTCGTTAACCAGCTGTCCCCATAGTTTGCGCGCTTCCCACCAGCGCTCATAAGCCGAGTTGTTTCTGAAAATCAGCAATAAACCTATGACAGACGATGTGTATAAAACAGCATCGGCTTCCACAATTTTTTTGGCCGGAAAATAATGGTCATCCCACCAGACAACCACTATCGAATATGCAATCACAAAAGCCATAATAATCCAGAATGCCGATTGCCCGGGAGCAAGAAATTTTATGAATTGTGTGAATCTGGACATCCGTCTATTGTAGATTACCGACAATCAAATCTTCCAGTATTTTTCCGTCTCTTACCTTAACTATGCGTCTTGCAAATGCGGCTGTCTCAGGATCGTGAGTGACCAGAATGACTGTAATTCCTTCATCAATCAATTTAGTGAACAATCCCATGATTTCTTTTGCAGTGTGGCTGTCGAGCGCACCTGTCGGCT
>CAZEQP010000253.1:0-5496 GCA_964514345.1 uncultured Candidatus Obscuribacterales bacterium | reverse complement strand
GGGCATTATTTTCAACAATGTTTTTCAGCTTCAGTCTTTGCGTTTCGCCGGGATTTTTCAGGGCCCGGTAGAAACCGTCCACATGCGCTATTTTGCGAAGAAATTGTCCGATGTAAATATCCCAGTGCATTTTGACTCCATTATTTGGAAACAGTGTCAGCCAATTGAGCCTTTGTCTGAGATGTGGAGGCTGTGGTTCGACCCGAAATTGAAAATGAATTGTTCAAATATTTGCGCAAGCGCTTCTCGTCAACTTCGACGCCCAATCCGGGAGTCGAGGGCAGAGGACCAATGCCACCAGGAGCGATGCCGAAATTTGTTGGTGAAAGGTCTTCGTGCAAGAGCAGTTTATTGAAAGAACCTTCGCAATTGTCGAGCGGCCCTTTGATGGCGGCAAAAGCTCGTCCGGCCGCACTCAGTATGGCCGATTCGCCCACTTGCGCTCCCATCAAACAACCGAGTCCGGCTGCACTCGCCAGATCCGCCATTTGCATAGAAGCTATAATGCCGCCAACTTTGGACAATCTTATATTGAAGGCGTCGCATCCCCTGACACTTATGAGCATGCGGGCGTGTTCTAAGGTGCAAAGCGACTCATCAGCCACAATTGTCTCAGGCAATTCAGCTGTCAGTCTTTGCATACCGGCAATATTGTCGGCGTCCACAGGCTGTTCTATGGAAGTGACTTTAAACTTGCGCATTTTTTCGGCGAAAAATAAAGTTTCTTCCACTGTCCAGCCGCAGTTTGCGTCAGTTCTTATGATGGCATCACTTCCCATAATTTTTCGGGCCATTGAAAGTGTAAGCATTCCTCGCTCAAAATCGCGTCCCATTTTGAGCTTGACCGTTTTGAATCCATAAGTTCTATAGCACAGCAAAAGAGCGGCTATGGCAGGCACGGGTCCAAAAGGAACCACGCCACCATATTCGATTGCCGATAAAATGGAAGTGGATTTCGTTTGTTTCTTGATTGAATCGTACAAAGTGAGCAAGTATGCAAGTTGCATATTGCTTGCTCTGGCCAGAGCGTCAAGAATTGAAATTTCCACCGCGCAAAAAGCGGCATTGTTTTCTCCGGTGATAAACCGCTCAAGATGTGTGAACAAAGAAAGCGGAGTGTCGAATTCAAAACCGGTGAGCTTATCCACATACTCAGAGCTTATGGCTTTCAGCGCGCTTTGCACTGTTTCACCAGTGACATAATCGCGCGGGATGCTTTCACCATATCCGGTAAACTGCCTTCCGTCCGCTGATTCAAGCGTGGTTTTCACCACTATATTGCTTGAAGATTTGCGCGAAGCCAGGTTGTGACCGAAAGTCACCCGAAAAGGCAAATTCACAACCATTACTTGTATATTTGAAATACGCATTTTTTAAGTTCTTTAGCACACTACAGGCAGTCGGGCCGCAACCCACTCAGCTGCCAGATGGGCATAGTCTTTGAACCAGTTATTGTCAAAATCAAGTATGTGTTTTGCATCCGGGAATAATCTCATCGATTTTTCTGAACTGTGTGTTTTGGCCAGAAAATTCTGGGTTTTTTTGATGTCCACGATAACATCTGCGCCGGCTTGCAAAATTAGGATGGGCAAGGTCAATCTTTTGGCCGACTGTTGTGCCAGAAGGGACATTTTGTGGCTTTCCACCAGAAATGTGGATGTTACAAATTGAGTGCGCAATAAGTCACTTTCAATGAATTGCAGATAGTCCGGATTGTCTGTGAACATGAAAGGCTTAATAGGTAAGGGCCATTTTTTCACCCGACTGTCGCCACCTATTTTGTCTCCAAAATAATTGTTGAAGGCTATTTCCATTTTGGTTTTGAGGTCATAGTCCACATGGGTGAAAATAGCCGGGCTGGAAAGCACAAGACCGGAAATAGGGTGCCTGTCCACTTCTTGCTGCTCTTTATCTTTACCCTTTGCTCTGGGGTCTGGATCCTGAGCCACTAACACAGCTGCTTTTGCTCCCCAGCAGGCGCCCCACAAAATAATGGGATGACCGGCATGGTCTCTTTCTATGCGTCTGAGCATTGAGTGAATGTCGTTCAAATACAATTTGAAGCTGGACAATTGACCTCTGTCGCGCGGATTCAAGCCGGATCCTCTGCGGTCGGGGGCATAGACTGTGATGCCCTTTTGGTTAAGAGCAAATGCAGTATTTTCAAACCACTGGCTGTGACCTTCAATCCCATGCAGATAAAGAACTACAGGTGACCCTACTTTACCGCGCCAGATCCGGCAATTCACTTGATATTCATCTGAAGCCTTTATCCAGTGCAGTTCCGGCTCCACGCCGTCTCTGGGATAAGACTTGAGCTGCGGCAATGGAGATGCAACTAGATTATCTTTCAAGCAAAATCACCGATAGGGGGCTGTTCAGAACTGGACTTAAATTGGGTTACCGCAAGTGATGAGTTTAACATTATTGACACAATATTAGAGTGATGCCATGAGCTATATCGCTACACATAGTAATCTTTGCCAATGAGGATACTTCCCTGGTTTTCCACTTTGCTCAATTTGCTCGAGGAAGGGAGCTTTAAAAGCCCTATCCTGGAGGATTTAGCCCGTCCGGAACGAATGATCCTGGTGAGTCAGGAAATTTGCGTACGCACCTGGCCATTAATTACGGCGATCCCCGAAAATGTTGCCAAGGTGAGAAAGCTTTTACCTGCCGAGATGATATATACCGGCAAATTTTTTGATCAGGTGGCGGATAAAGATGAGCATTTCCAACGTCTTTATTTGGACCAGTGCCGCTTCTTTCATTTAGATCCCTACCAATTGAAAAGCGCGCCTCAAAGCGAAGAAACAATGAACATGTGGGCACTGTTTGAAGCTCAGTGTTCATCCGGTAACTTAAAAGAGGGCGTGCTTGCCATTTTGACCGTTGAACTCGCCGCCACATTTTTTGGCAGACGTTCATGCCGGATTGCTGAAGACTATTTCAGCGATCCGAGTCACAATAGTATTAATGGTAGAAAATTCAGCGAGCAGGAACTTGTCCAGGGTCTTGCCTGGGCCAGGTATCATGCAAAGCCGAACGCCAGACAGGCATTGTGGATCAAAGGAATGAGTGAAGAGATTAATCTTGAGCCGCCTAATAAATTGCCCCAAAGCGTCATTCTACTGGTAGACGCTATATATAAATGGTGGTGGGCACCGGTATCCCAGTTGATGCAAAGGGAGTTGATAAGCAAATGACAAAAAAAGCATTCACCATTGCAATAGCGGTATTGATGGCATCCTCAGTCGTTTTTGACGTATCATTGACGGCGGCGTCAGCGCAAAGCAAGAGCAAAAGCGGCAAAAAGGTCAGCATGCTCAATGACGCCCCGGCTAATAACGGAAGCGAAAAAGAATCAAACGAAATGGTGGATGGAAAAGCATTCGTGCAAGACATGCTTGAAGCTGCCGACCGTTACAACGACTACAGTTTCAATTACACGATGAAAGTGTTCAAAAAAAACAAACCCTTAGTCGAGCAAGGTGTATTCACTTATAAAAAGCCCGGTCTTATCCGGCTTGAAGAAACAGGCAGTTATAAAAAAGGAGCGGTTGCCGTTCTTGGAGCTGACGGCAAAGTAAGAGCTCATCTAGGCGGCGCTCTCAAATTTTTTGTGGCTGAGCTGCCGCCCGACTCAAATATGTTGCGCTCGGCAAACGGACATCCTATGGTCCAATCAGACTTCAAATCACTGGCTAAAGCACTCAAAGAATTTGCCGGTCAGGGTGTCACTGTCAAAGTGAGCAAATCGCCCACCACTCTTGATGGCAAAAGCGAACCTGTGCATGTTGTTGAACTGCACAAAGACAAACTCTGGAAAAAAGTTCATGTAAGCGCCAAATCCAAACTCCCGGTTGAATGGTGGGACTACAACGATAATGGCACTCTCTGGTCTTATGCCACCTGGAATTCAGTAAAAGCTAATCAAGGGATTTCAGAGAATTTTTTCACTGTTAAAGGTTTGAAGGCGGATATAGGTAAACTTAGTGCTGCAGATCAAGCAAAGCTTGATTAGAAAAGGAGAAAAACAATGTTCACACCGTCCACCCTGGTTATGTTCGGCATTCTGGGCATCGGGGTATTATTTGCTCTTCCCGTTTTGATCAAAGGATTTTCACGCCGGGGCAAAGGTGTGATGTATGAACAGAACTTTCTGATTCAACGCGCGCCCCAGCTGGTTTCTGTACTGACCATTTTTCTTGTCGGTTTCAGCGTATTTGCTTACAACGGCTTTTTCAAAGGTTTTCCCGGACTTGTGCCTTTTGTTGTTTTAACCGACGGCACCGCCCCTATTTCTCAAACAATGAGCACTGTAGCCACAATCATGTCCTGGACAGGCAATCTGGTGCTTCTGAGCGGTCTTATCTTTATGATTGGCGGCTGGTATTCACTGGGTGAAATGTTCTCCACTGATGCTGAAGTAATGGAAGATCACAAAGTAAAAGACACAGGTTTACTTAGTTTCGTCATGCACCCGGCTTATTCAGGCATTATTCAGTCTCTTCTGGGTGCTTCCCTTGCCTCTACCTCCTTATTTTGCGTTTTGTTCACTGTGTTCATGGTGGCTCCTTTATGGCTGAGACGCGCCAAATATGAGGAAAAGATTCTTCTTGAAGCCCTGGGCGAGCCTTACAAACAATATGCCGAAAATATGGGCTGGCGCCGTCTAGTGCCCAGATTTATACCGATAGGCGTTTAAAAATTTCAGTTTTATATTTCTAAAACGTTTGAATTGTCAAAGGTGACTGTTAGAATTGAAAAAGAGCTCTTTCCAAACTGAAGGAACTTTAGCCCCAGATTCGCGTCACTTTCTTAGTTGGAATAATACACCCGGTTTGTAAGGACTCCCAAATGCAAAAGAAAATTGCCACCATATTTGCCACTACGTTAGTTGCAGTCGCTTTTCTTGGTGCGGGAGTGCCTGAAGCTTCGGCTAAATCTTCGGCTAAATCTTCGGTGAAAAAGACAAAGACCGAAGTGCAATATATTAAGGATGACCAGAACAAAAACTGGGTGAAAGCCAAAGTTATAATCGACGCGCCGCCCAATATAGTCTGGGATACTGTTCACGATGAGCGCAAGCATGACCCTGACCTTGCATACAGCAAAGTTTTGTCTCAGAAAGACAACCATGCAGTGCTTGAACAAAAATTCCAGCTCATTCCTGTATTCGGAACTTCAATCTGTAAAATGAGCAACGATGAGATTCCGGGAAAACGCATAGATTACAAATTGCTTCATTCAGACAGGTTCAAAGCAATGGAAGGCTCATGGATATTGACTCCGTCTGAAAACGGCAAAAAGACCGAACTTGAACTGGTTACTCACCTGGATTTGGGTCTGCCTATTCCGGAAGGAATGATGAATAATGCCACCGGCAAGAAATTGGAACGCCGTCTGGGTAATGTCAAAAAAATGGCAGAGCGTATTCAAAAACAAGTAGCAGCCTCAGAACAAATTCAATAATTTAGTGTCAGGTTTTGACCC
>CAZEQP010000252.1:0-5505 GCA_964514345.1 uncultured Candidatus Obscuribacterales bacterium | reverse complement strand
AAAGCGGGAACACTAAAGTAGTAAATCCTGGAAAGAGAACGCTAAGGATGTAATCGAATTTGGTAGGCACATACTCAGTAAATTCAGGCAATTATACCGACTCTAATACGATGATCGAGCAAATTGGACAAAAGCTAAGAAACGCCAGAGAAAGCAAAGGTTTTTCGCTTGGTCAGATTTATGATCGCACCAAAATCCCCACCAATCATCTGGAATCCATTGAAAATGGTCGTTTTGACGATCTTCCCGAACCGGTATATGTGGTGGGTTTCATCAAGCGTTATGCCGAGTGTGTGGGTCTTAACGGCCAGAATCTGGTCGATGAATATCGCAAACAAGTCGATGCTTTGAATGAAGAAAACAACAAAAAGGGCATTTTCGGCATCAAAAGCGGAAAGTCTCAGGCTACTCAAACAGCCCCCATTCAGCAGACAAATATTCACAAACCTGCTCGGGTTGCGCCTCCTGCCCCTAATTTTGCCAATATGGTCTTTTATCCGGCAATTTTGATTATTTTATTGTCCGGCTTAATCAGCTATTTGTTCTATTACCAGCAGCAACAGTTTGCCATGCAGCAAGATCCTTCGGTCAATGCACTGCGCGAATCGGCATCACGATTCAACACTGTTCCTACAGCCAGTCAGGCTAATTCTGTCGCCACCAGTTCCAATCAGGGGCAAGCCACACCGGCAGCTCTTCCCGGCAAAGGCGACGCCCAGGTTTCAGTGGTTGCCAGCCAACATGTCTGGGTGGAAGTGAAGTCTGTCGGAACTGGTGAGTCGCTTTTCACCGGTTATCTAGAATCAGGAGATCGCCGCGAATTCACTGATGCTCAAGGATTGAAAATAAGAGCCGGAAACGGAGCCAGTCTTAATGTAGTCGCTAACGGCAAAAACGAAACATTCGGAGCTTCCGGTCAGGTGGTTGACCGAGTGTTCATGGGAAGCAACCCCAACCCCAACGCCACAGCCACCGCCTCAGGCACAACTACAGGCGGAAGTGTTTTGAGCGCCACAGGTACAACAACTGAAGCTACTGCCGCCCAGATAAAAGCGGCTAAAGCCGCCAAGGCGCTTGCTGCAGCCAAAAAAGCCAAAGCCGCCGCTGCCGCTCGCAGATTGAGCGATGTACCGGATCGTTACGTTCCGGGTGAAGGCAGAGGATCAGTTGGCGCTCCTTACCGTTATACTGAACCAGAAAGCTACTGATAACCTCCCGAAAAGGGGAGAGAATCTAATTAGATTAAGGCGGGTTCATGCTAAATCCAGTCATTGGAGTGGTTACTCTCGGTTGCCCCAAGAATCTGACTGATACCGAAGTGATGCTCGGTCTTCTCAAAGAAGCCGGATTCAAAATCACATTCGACATTGAAGAAGCGCAATTCGTGCTGTGCAACACCTGCTCCTTCATTGGCGACGCCCGCAAAGAATCTATCCGCACTCTTGTAGAATTGGCAGACAAAGGAAAGGAACTTATTATTGCCGGTTGTCTGGCCCAGCATTTTAAAGAAGAACTGTTGAACGAAATCCCCGAAGCCCGAGCCGTAGTGGGAACAGGCGACATAAATCAAATCGTCAATGTCATACGCGCTGTTGCCGATGACTCATCTTTGCGTTTGATGCAAGTGAGTGAAACTCCCAATGTGCCCGACTATTCATCTGAAGACGTGCTACCACGGGTGATGACAGGTATGGGCGCTTCAGCTTATTTGAAAATTGGTGAAGGTTGCGATCACAGCTGTTCTTTCTGCATTATCCCGATGCTCAGAGGCAAGTTCCGCTCACGCTCGATTGAAAGTCTGGAAAAAGAAGCACGCATCCTGGTGAAAGCGGGAGTGAAAGAAATTGTTCTTGTATCTCAAGACTCCACTTATTACGGACTTGATCTGTATGGCAAACTGGCTCTGCCGGATTTGTTGAAACGATTGCACGACATCGAAGGTCTTGAATGGATTCGTTTGATGTACGCTTATCCCACTGAAGCCACCACTGAAATTCTGGAGACGATGGCCGCTCTGCCCAAAGTGGTGAAATATGTCGATATTCCGCTCCAGCACTCTCATAACGCCGTTTTGAAATCAATGGCTCGCCCGCTCAATCCTGAGCGAGTGGTGAAAAAAATCCGTGAAATAATGCCGGATGTGAAAATCAGGACTACTCTTATAGTGGGCTTCCCCGGCGAGACTGAAGAACAATTCGAGCATCTTGTCGATTTTGTCAAAGAGCATCGTTTTGATCGTCTGGGCGTTTTTGCTTATTCGAAGCAAACCGAGGTGGCAAGCGGAAATATGCCTGACCAGATCAAAGAATCCGTGAAAAAATCACGTCGATCGACACTGATGAAAATTCAACACCAGATATCAACCGAGTTGAATGAAGCTATGCTGGGACAAGAGATTGATGTCTTGATTGAAGGCTTTGACGAGATGCGCAAACATTATATTGGCCGCTCGCAATGGGACGCTCCGGGTGTGGACAATCAAGTTTATATTCAAGAACCAAAATCAGAATCGGAGCCCACTCCTGAAATTGGCGAAATATGTCGTGTGCGTATAATCAAGGCCAAGCCTTATGATCTGATGGCAAAAACTGTGAATACAAATATCAAATTGCCCCAACCACAACTTGTTTTAGCCTCCCCATAAATGTTTTAGCCTATCCTTAAAATATGATTTGTCCTTATTGCTCTAAGAAAGACAGCCGAGTACTGGAATCGCGCCTGACAGGTGAAAATTCGGTTCGCCGCAGGCGAGAATGCGAGGCTTGCAGTAAGCGATTCACTACTTATGAGCGTGTTGAAGTCATGCAAATGCTTGTAGTGAAGCGCTCCGGCGGACGGGAGCCGTATGAGCGGGAGAAACTTTTGCTTGGTGTGAGCCGGGCTTGCGCCAAAACAGATGTGTCGGCGGCTGAAATAGATGATCTTGTGGAATCAGTCGAATCTGAACTGGTCGCTCAAGGCAAGCGTGAAGTGCCTGCCGCTTTTCTGGGTGAGCTGGCTTTGAAGCGCTTGAAAAAATTGAACGATGTGGCTTATGTTCGATTTGCCTCAGTTTATAGAAAATTTAGCTCGATTGATGATTTTGTTTCTGAGCTCAAGGCTTTTCAAGTGGACCCTGCCGTCCTGCAGGACTGATTGCCACTTCGCTAAACGCCTGGCTGTCTGGTACGCAGAGGATGTCAAAAAAAGTGTCACCTGTCACCTGTCAACTTTTCAGGACAAATTTTCAGGACAAATGGCACTCAGGAGTCCGGTGCGCTAAGCGTGGCGCGCTTGACTACCCACCTCCATTATGTGTGCCGCACATAGTACTGAGTACACAGCACTATGTACTCAGTGCATAACGCTCACTTATTACGCTCAATACATAGCTTCGTCGCATTGTGCGCAGTACTGTCTGAGGCGGAACAGGGGCTTGTGGGACAGACTGAGCGCTTGGCAACCGGGGCGTTATTTATTTATGAAGCTTATTGAAGCCCGAGCCCAGCCATATTACGGACATCCATCCTGCGTGCTAGAATTTCCCAGTGCATATATCGCATATCATGCCCGGAGCAATGAGCCCGAGCAGTAATCAAACAAGCTTGGAATGAGACCATGAGCAAGATCATCGCTGAAATCGAAAAACCTTTATTGAACAACAACCTGCCTATCGTCGAAGTTGGCGACACTGTAAAAGTCTTCGTCAAAATCATCGAAGGCGGCAAAGAGCGCACTCAGGGCTATGAAGGACTGGTGATCAAGCACCGTGGTTCGGGTCTGGGTGAGACAATCACTGTTCGCCGCGTTTTCCAGGGTATCGGAATCGAGCGTGTTTTTCCGCTCCACTCACCCCGTGTAGAAAAAATCAAAGTACAGCGCAAAGGTCATGTTCGCAGAGCCAAACTCTACTACTTGCGTGAGCGCACAGGCAAAGCCACCAGAATCAAAGAAAGAATTGGCGTCAGAAAAGAAGAGACCGCCAAAGCTCCAGCTGAAGCTGCCGCCAATTAAGATTCAAGTCGCATGAAAAAAGGTGCTCCCCGCACTGCTTTCCAGCACCTAATTGAGCTGGTCAAGTGGGTTGATATCGTCGTGGAAGTGCTGGATGCTCGTGTGCCGGTTTCCACACGCCATCCCAAATCTCAGAGCATTTTTGGAAATAAGCCCCGCCTTCTGATAGCTACAAAAGAAGACATCGCCGATGCCGAGCGTGTGCGCCGCTTGTTTGAATCATCGTCTGCATTGCGTGATGAAAAATGTTTGCTCGTTTCACTTAAAAGCGGTGACAATCCAAAGCGTGTGATCAAAGAATTCATAGCCTTAGGAGAAGCGGCGCAAAAGAAACTGGCACAAAAAGGATTTCGTCCAAGACCGGTTAGAGTCTGTGTGGTCGGACTTCCTAATGTGGGCAAGTCTTCACTTATCAACTGGCTAATTGGCAAGCGCAGCACACGCGTAGGAAATCAACCGGGCATCACCAGGGGCACTCAATGGGTGCGGGTGCATCCGCAAGTCGAACTGCTTGATACACCGGGTATTTTGCCGCCGGTGGCTTTTCATCCGCTCACATACGAGCGGCTTGCCATGTTTAATCTGGTGCCTGAGTCAAAATACGACTATGAAGTAGTGGCGCAGAAAGCCTTTGAAAAAATGAAAGAGACTTATCCGAGATTGCTGGCAAAAATAAGTGAGGATCTTTTAGCCCCCGAAGCTGGTCTTCCTGAGTTTGCTAAGGCGCGAAATCTGCTAATATCTGGAGGCAAGCCGGACGTTGCACGAGCCGCCCAGACTTTTCTGGCTGGTTTGCGAGATGGAAAACTTGGACGTGTAACTTTCGATTTACCAGAGCAAGCCGAGCCGGCAGAATCAATAAATTAAAGGACCAATCGGAATCAAACGATGTCACCTAAGACGAAAGTCTCAAGAATCAAGGAACTGCTGGATTTCGATCGTGATATCAAACATGGTGCCGACGGACAATTGCGCCTTGATGCCATGCGACTTATCGGAGTTGATGAGGTCGGTCGTGGATGTCTGGCTGGACCTGTAGTTGCCTGCGCAGTCGAGTTTCCCGATTTTGATCACGATAGTGACTTGTGGAAAAGAATCGAAGCCCTGGATGATTCAAAAAAGATTTCTGCTTCTGTGCGTGAGCAAATCAGTTCGCACGTCAGAAGCAAAGCACGATTCGCGCTGGGTGAAGCCAGTCCGGCCGAAATTGACCAGATAAATATTCTCAATGCCAGTCTTTTAGCCATGTTTCGCGCACTCAGTCAACTTGAACCGCAGGCGGCAAATACTGTGGTTCTGGTAGACGGCAATAAAAAAATTCCCAAATATAAGGGCAAACAGCAAACAGTAATAGGCGGCGATGCGCGCTCTGCTTCGATTGCTGCTGCTTCTGTTGTGGCAAAAGTTTATCGAGATTCTTTAATGGCTGAGCTTGCGCTTGAGTTTGAACCCTATCTCTGGCACCGGAATAAAGGCTATGGTTCAAAAGCGCATCGTGATGCGATTAAAACT
>CAZEQP010000251.1:0-5509 GCA_964514345.1 uncultured Candidatus Obscuribacterales bacterium | reverse complement strand
ATGTTCATTCACTTCTTTCGGGTGCGAAACAGACAGTGCTTCAGGATCTTTGCCGGTCAATAAAAAATGCAGAGTACATCCAAAAGAATAAATGTCGCTCTGGACACAAGCTCTGCCTCTGAATTGTTCCGGTGAAATATAAGCTTGTTTGCCCACCAGAGTTCCTGTTGCAGTGCCCAGAAATTCATTAGCGGCACCGAAATCGATTATCATCACCGACCCGTCATTAGTCATGACCATATTGTCCGGTGTCAAATCCCGGTGGAGTATCACCGGTTCTTGCGCGTGCAAATATTTCATCACGGCACAAATTTGCTCCGCCATTTGCACCACTTGCCTTACGCTGCGCGGACCATTCTGCAAGACCAGCTGGCGCAAATCCTGACCGTTTAAATAATCGAGAACAAGATAGTGTCTTGCATCCTCAATGAAATAATCTCGTACTTTCACTATGCCGGGATGGTCTATTTTAGCCAGAAGATTGGCTTCGCGCTCGAACATTTCTTTGGCTTTTGTTTTGGTTTCTTCTTTTGCATTGCCAGGCAAAACAGACTCTTTAAGCACTACAAGCTGATTGGAATTCTCCTGACAGAGATAAATGGCTGAAAGCCCTCCGGTAGCCAGTTGTCTTACTACTTTCAATGTGCCTTTGCGCACCATTCTATCCGGCAAAAGAGGCATGAAGGCGGTGGGATGAAATCGGCGAGCCAGCTCTTCTTCCCACATTTGTGTAAAAGATCCGTTTCCTCCTTCTTTCAATTTGTTGTTTCTCAACTCCAGTGCCCGCAACTGCACTTTCTCACTTCCAGCCCATATTTCCATGGCAGTAAAAATAGGCTCAATACTTTCTGAATCCAGCTCTGAAAGTGATATTTCAATGCGTTTTCCATTGCTGAGGAAAATAACCAGATTGCCTGATTTATTGTCGTCGTAAACTTCAAGCGTGTTTATTTGCGACCAGGGGATTTGTTTGAAAGAGGCATGGTTTTGCACAGCCAGAAACGGAAAACGAATGCCTCTTGAAGTTAGAACTATTTCTCCCGGCTGTGACAGAGTATGCAAAACCAGAGCGCTGATACTTAAAAGAGCGGCTATGCACAAGGCAAAAAAGGACCAGGTTGTGGTCATAAATTGAGGTGAAAAGAGAGAGCCTACCGTAATTAAAAACATGGCCACTCCTACTAGAGGCAAAAGTATCCCCCAGACAGGAAATGCAATTGCGGTGCCCTTCCTTAATAAGGAAAAAGAATTATTTTTATAAACGGCTTTTATAACTAATTCCGCCATAAGACCTCTTCTTCTTTCTTTTTGATCTTAATAGTCGTACCCTCGTCATCTCCGGAAGAGAGCCACTCTTCTATTTCTTTTACACTTTGGAATCTTTTTTCCAGGTTTAAATCGGTGCAGTTTCGAATCACGGTATCTAATGCAGTACCAAATCCGATTTCACCATCTACCAATAAAGACTGGCTGATTGGTTCGGGATCGACTCCGGTCAATAGAAAATAGAGCGTGGCTCCCAAGGAATAAATGTCGCTCTGAAAACTGGTTTTTCCTCTGAATTGCTCAGGAGAGATATAAGCGTGTTTTCCGACAATAGTGGCGGTGACTCCGGCTTCAGACTTTCTGGAAACTTCAAAATCGATAAGTTTTATCTGTCCGTCTTTTGTGCGGATAAAATTATCCGGACTCAAATCTCTGTGCAAAAATCCCTGAGAATGCAGATAAGAAAGAGCGCTGCACGCATCTTTAAGAAACAGAAGCGCTTCTTCTTGAGTAAACTTCTCTCTTTCGGCCACAGTTCTGAGGTCTTCACCTTCAATATATTCAAGCACCAGATAACCGCGGTGATCTTCAACAAAATAATCGGTAAGTTTAACGATACCCGGATGAGAGAGCGTTTTCAGTAAGTTCGCTTCTTGTTCGAAACGTTCCAGATTTTGTTTGCGTACAGACTTATCCACATGCACAGGAAATATAACTTCTTTCAAAACGACTTCAACAGGTGGTTTTGTGCTTGTTGTGCCGAGATAAGCTGTTCCCTGACCACCACCACCGATGATTTTTTTAATCGTATACGTTTCCTCATTCAATTTTCTGCCTTCTTGCAGGGGAAGAAGGTGTTGCGGAGAAGGGCTTTGTGTCAAAGACTGCAACCAGAGCTCAGTGTAGCTCATGTTTTGTTTGGGCAGGAGCGCTTCTTGAGTAGCTGTGTCCATCTGAAAGGACTGCACTTTTTTTGAAAGAAAGGTCAGCAAGTCGGTCTTTTTTTGCGCGTTTAAAGAGCTTAAGTCAATTGATATGTTTTGAGATTCGTGCATGCCGGACATGGTCAATATATTCGACTCAAGACGCACATCTTTGGCGTCTTCCCACAAAAGTCGAACAGTAGAAAAATATTCTATGCCGCTGAACTCATTTTTCAGCAGAATTCCTTTTTCTTCAAGTTGCAGGCATTGAGTGGATAAAAACAATTTTGCATATTTGATTGCTACTACTAGTAATACCGCAAAAGCGGCTATCCCTAAAAAAGACTCTTTGGAAAGTGAGGCTAATTGCGCCACTCCACTGCTGGCAATCTGGTATATAAAGTAAGATATTCCCATTCCCAGGGCGGAAAACATTTCATATGCAAGGTAGCTTTTTTCGCCTCCTCCTCTGGAATACACAAGAGCATAAACAACCATAAGCCATATGGGAGAGCACAAAACAAAAATGAACAGGAAAGAATTTTCGCTCCAAATTTTTTGAGCGGACCCAAATCCAGAGCGCATTTGTTCCATAAAAATATGCGGAGAAATTCGCAGAATCATCTCTTCACTTTCAGTGCTTTTGTCCTGCTTGATCAATTCTCTAACGCCACTAGCCATTTTTCCGCCCGGAAATTTACTTTCCAGATGTTGTAGAAAACGACTTATTTCGCCTTTCTTAAAACGTTTGGCATTTAACTTAACTGTTTTATTGTTTTGAAAATATAAACAAAGCTTGGACGGCTGGTTTCTTCCTGTGGCTCGATCAAGGGCTATGAATTCAAGCTTATCCAGGTCATGGCTTCTCAGTCCGCACCATAGATTATTTCGGTCTACAATGAGAAACTGCTTACGGAAATCATGCAGAAAATAAAGAATTCCCAGCAATATCGAGACCACATAAAGAGTAATCGGAAAAACCTCGTTGATATACGAGCCCAAACCGAAAATAATTACGACTGGAAAACTCCAGAGAGGCAGCAATAATATGGTTTTCCACCATAGAGAAAAAGTGGAAAAATCGTCACGATATTCGAATTTGATTGATTTGCCCAAAACCAAATAGATCCGACCCTGGCGGACCAGCATTCGCTAGCTCGCGCAACCCAATAATTTGTTAAAAGCTAAGTTCCCCTAAGTCACTTATATCCCAATTTCAATTCAGATGTAAGCTCAAGACTGCTCTGGTTGTAACAATTTTTGGCTCGTTTCCTATTGCCTTATCTGATAGTTAGGCGTAATTTCGATTTGTCACTATCTCTTTACATCTTATACGGCATATCCAGCCCACTGAAATTCCCGGAACAATTCAACTTGCTCTTCTCTTAACAGGGAGCAGATGAATCCCGGGTTCGATGTGATCTGGGTGTGAATCCTGAAACAAATCCCTACTAACGAAAGGAGGTCAGGGATGCTTCGGCGACTTGAGGACCTCCGTGTCCCCTTCCGGTCCGGAAGGGTTACTGGGGTCTTTCGACTAATTATCTACCAGCGAAGTCTACGCTGGCGTCCCATCAACACTCAAAAGAAAGGAGGTTAGGGATGTCGAAAAAGACAAAGTACCAAGACGATTTTGCATTCGCGCCCAGCCTCTTCATCTCGAGTGGTTGGGACAAGTCGCAGTTGTTCGGCATGAACGCTGCGGCAGACATCCGTCATCATGTCCTGCGTTTGACGGGTGGTTGCGGCTACATGGAAGCCAGGCACGCCAAAGGCTTGCGTAACCTGGAGTTGGCATTGAGTGGTCGAGATATGGACGGTGTGCAGCGTCACAAGCCGTATTCCGGCATGGTGCTTTCTGGCGGCACTCGGATGGTCAAGCGCGCTAACCCCAGGGTTATCGTGCCCGGCATCACCGAAGTTATGCCCGCCATCGAGCCCTGGTGCCCGAAGGCTGTGACTTGCGGCATCGTCCCCAAAGTGAGCCACTTGAAGTTATCACCCCATGGAGTCGTGATTCAGGACAACCCGAAGGATGAATACGTAACGATTCTGCATCCAAACCAGACATCGGTAAACCTCCTTCAACCAAGTGCCGACTGCACCGCAGACTACAAGGACGAAGCCAGAGAATGCGCCCGAATCTGCGATGTGTTGCGCGGCATGCACTGGGGCGGTTGCCTCACCACTTTCAACGGTGGCGGTGTGACTGAATTTGAAATCCAGATGTGGGCAAAACTGAGCCAGGAGCATCCCGACTTCTGGCGCATAATGCTCATCAAAGACTCAGGTCGCAAGACCGATGAATACGCAGCGAACGTAGAGTTCCTGGAGGCGCACCCCAGCGTCTTAGTCTGTGAGAATGATCTGGATTCTATGCGGGAAAAGCTTCAGGAACACGGCGCACTTGTTCCGGGAGTACCAACGGCCGATGAGCTTTATCAACCGCTCGAAGCCGAAGGTGAAGACGAGGCGGCAACGTCTCAAGAACTGGAAGAGCGTCCCCGTCTGCAGTGATGCAGACTGGCAGTCACTATCCGGGCAGCCCTCAGTCATTAACTAAAAGAAGGCTAGGGCTACCTGGACATTCGACTGAGTTGCCGCTTGACCATGAGGGAAAAGCGGTACAGCAACAGCAAACCTAGAAGGAAATGCAGAAACATGGCCAAGACCCAAGCCAACCTCCAACCCGTCCTCACTCTGGACACCCGCGCCGGAGAGCGCGCGTGCATTTTCCACGTGGTGGGCGTCAACGAGGCACTGCCTGCCAAGTTCATCGGCTACGCCACTGCCCCCCGGGGCAAGGACGCAGCCGGTGTCGACATCCCCGCCGCTCGCGAAGTCATTCGTATCGCCGGCGGCTGCAAGGGGATGGACCCCAAGGTCATCGAAGCCATGCCGGAGTTCTACATCAATGCGTTCCGGCGCGTCGAGACCCAGGGTTGGGGTCCCTTCAAGCGAGAAGTCCCGACTCGCCTTTTCCACGGGACGGCGTTCTCCGGCGGCACCGCCAAAATCAAAAACGGTGTCATCGAGGACGGCATGGTGACTGTGCTTCCGGCAGTTCTGGCGTCGGCCAATCCGTGCGTGGCGGGTCGACCGTGCTCTTGCGTTTGGCATAGTCCTTCGGGAATCTCCGCTTGCGGCTTAGCGCAAAACCGACGGACGACTTTGCGCTAAGCCGCAAGCGGCGATTCCTTCTCGAAAATCGACACTTTCGGAGATTCGATCATGAGTCGACTTCACTTCGTTTTGCTGCTGTCTTGGACACTTGCTGGGTTCGGCCAAGCCGACGCACAAGACAAAAAGAAGGAAGACAA
>CAZEQP010000250.1:0-5510 GCA_964514345.1 uncultured Candidatus Obscuribacterales bacterium | reverse complement strand
GAAAGTCGTAACCAGCGCGTTTGGCCAGGTGTACGAAACCGGGCAAAACGAAATGCGCCACGTCGTCGGTCGGCAGGGCATTCTGCCCGGGAGCACGACCGGAGAACCAGGCTTTATTGTAGAAATGGAGGAACTTTTGAGGGTCCTTCAAGAAAGAGAAGGGCTGGCGCACGAACTCGTCGTACTCAGCGTCTCCGTCAAATTTCGGTTCTTTCAGGCGAGTGCCTGGAACGAAACCGTAGATGGAAAGCTCGACCGACTTCAGTCGGGGAGAAAGTGGACGGCACCACTTCGGTTCAGAATATGGGTAGTCGAGCAAGGCGCTGTCGTTGGCGCGTGGCGTGCCGTCGAAACGACGGTCGCGCAGTGCCACTTTCATTACCAGCTCGGCCTTCCCGTTCTGCCAATCTCCGGCGTAGCCGAGAGCCTCGAATTTGACACCGTCGCGAAGTACGGTAAACAAACCATCTTCGCACTCATACAGGTTGGTGACGTAAGGAAAGCGCACGAACTTGTCTGCATTCTTTCCACCATACAACCTGTGGTCGTTGAGGTTCGACAAGTCCTGCTGAGGAAAGAGTCCCTCGCGGCTGTCTGAAACGACGGGTTTTCGGACTTTTCGGATCGCACCCAGAATGGCTCTGGTCCGAGGTGATACGAGGTGTTTCCAGATATCTGCGTCAGTGACTTTGCAGATAGGTGTCACACCAAGGAGGTCCACATAATCGGCTCGCGAAAAACGTGCCATTGTGAGTCCTTTCGTTGGAGGTTAAACAAAGAGCAAAACTTTTCGAGCGTTGCAAAAGCCGGACTGTGATCACTTGCAGCTGTGGATAAGCTGAGAAAAGCGGGTCTAAACAGTCAAAAAATTAAAAGGGCTTTGCAATAACGCTCTGGAAGAAAAGATAAAAAGGGCTAATAAGCTAATCTTTTAAGGCAGGCAGAATCAACGCCTTAATGTTTCCTTTAGAAAAGCTAAATCAAAAGGCAGACAAGGGTTTTGGATGGTTACCAAGAGTTGTTTTTCGGCACCAATGAGCTAAAATCGGCTTTGCGAGCTGACTGACAACCGAGTAAGTTCAAAAACTTGTTGGTTATCGAAGCTGCACTAGCGCTTGACAAGTGTTTCAAGCATTAGAATCAAGCATTGATAAGTTCAACAATTTCTCTCAAATCAAAACCAACCAGTCCCAGATTTTCAAGAGATCTTCCTGTGGTGGCAAGTTGTTTGCCCAGCATTACTGAAGCTAAATCGATAATGCTTCGAGTAACAGGCACTGGGGTGCGAGACAGAGATGCCAGGCTGGAAAAGAGAGTCAGTGTTTCACAAACATCTGCTTCTAAAACTCTGGCGCTTACTTCCAGCGAGTTTTCCGAACCCAGAGCCAGTCCGGTTCCATGCGAGCAGAAAGCTTCTTTCAAATTTTGCGGTACTGCTTCTTGCCATTCTCCGTAAAGCGGATACTCAATGAAAAGACGTAGAAAATCAGGCAATACGCAGCCAAATGACTTTGCCACAGCTTGCACTTCTTTTTCCAGACCGCTTATAAGCTGCCAGGAATAGGGATTGGAGAATGTGTGTGTGGGCTTGATTGATTGAGGATCGAAAGAAAAAGAGTCTTCACTTAACAGGTGAGCAAATGCCAGAGCCGGACGAACGAATCTGACAACATCGCAAAGTCCGCGTTCAATCACGTTTGAAGCAGGCACGATGTCTTTCACCAGAGTGGAAACATTGGGAAAATGACGACGTGTGCCGTTTCTCATCAATCCACCGACCGAAACCCGGCGGTGAATCCCTTGAATGGACATGGTGCATCCGTCGTCTTCCAGTGAAACACCATTGAAAAGCTGTCCGAGTTCAATGATTATCACGCGAGTATTGCAGTCCAATTTGCGCAAATTATGATGAAATTCAAAAGCCGCTCCCAGAGGGGCGTTTACCAGACAAATTACCTGTCCGTCGATGAGATAAGGAGAAATGAGCGAGGCGATGGCACCATAATTGATACTACTTTCGCAAATCATAATAGTGCCGGCCGAGCCTATGGCAAAACTTGCATGACCGGCTGAAAAGCTCTCCGGTTCTTTATCAAATCGAATTTCTTGCAGTAACTTAGCTCCGCACCGCGATTTGATTTCTACTTTGTTGACAATGCTGAAATCTACACTGCCTGAAGAAAGATCTTCCAGCTGAACTACATTGCTGTTGTCAGTGGACAGTAAAAAGGCTATGGCTCTGGCATTCAAGCTGCTTCCCAGAACGCAAAAGTTATCCTGAAGCCGACTTCTTACTCCGTTTCTGTCGCTTTTTTCGCTTACCCTGTCACTAATTGTGATGGCACCGGGATTTAAAACTTTATCTAAGGAATTCACCTTTTATAAGCCCTCCCGCATTGCCATAAAAACTTGCACAGTTACTACAAGCCAATCGACAAGCTAATTTGCTTGTTTCTCAACTTCAGGTTGGTAGTAAGTCAACAATGGCAAAGCATAAACAGTATGCACGCGGAAGACAAGACCTTTTCCTCACGTTTAACCTTAAACTTGAGCTTGAGCACTGGATTTTAAGAAAAGTGAAGGTCTATATAAATCGTCTATATGCTGCTAGAATTTCTTCCATGCCCGGTCCAGCACGAGTTTTTTACGATTCAGACTCCAGTCTTGATGCGCTTGCGAATATAAAGATTGGTATCGTCGGATATGGAAATCAAGGACGAGCGCAAGCACTTAATTTAAGAGACAGCGGACTTAATGTAGTGCCGGGAGCCCGACCGGACGGCGTTTCATGGCAGTCGGCCATAAATGATGGATTTGCACCAGCTCCTCTGAAAGAGGTTGTTTCTACATGTAACATATTAGTGCTGACATTACCGGACGAAGTAATGGCCGAGGTTTACAACACATCGATCAAACCGGCGATTAATGATCCAAAAACTTTTATATTTGCTCACGGTTTTGTAATTCATCACAATGTCATCCAATTACCGGCTGATTCAGACATTCTTTTAGTTGCTCCCACCGGTCCGGGAGCAAAATTGCGAAGTCTTTTCGCCGGCGGAAAAGGACTTCCATCTCTAGTTGCTGTGGAGCAAGACGCCTCAGGATCGGCCTGGAAAAAGTGTCTGGCATATGCAAAAGGAATCGGCTCCTTGCGGGCGGGCGCGGTTGAAACAACTTTCAAGGAAGAAGTGATTGTTGATTTGTTTTGTGAGCAAGCGGTGTTATGCGGAGGAATTCCCTCGCTGATAAAAGCAAGCTTTGACACGCTGGTGAAAAGCGGCTACCAGCCTGAGCTTGCGTATATATCCTGTTTGAAAGAAGTGAAACTGATTTCTGATCTGTTGTTTGAAAGAGGCATGTATGAGATGCGAAAAGCAATTTCAAATACTGCAAAATACGGTTCTGCGCTGGCCGGTCCTGAACTGATAGATTCGCGCACCAGAGCGGGTTTGGAAAAACTGTTGGATAGAATTGAAAGCGGAAAATTTGCCGTTCAATTTAAAGAAGACTATTTGAGTGGTTCACCTGTCATAAATGAACTTCTGGAAGAAGAAAAAAATTCGCGACTGGACAGAGTGGGCAAAGAATTGACCAGGCGTCTGGATTTTTAGACAGTCAAGTTGTCAATCAAGCGGACACCGTCTAATTTTGCTGCAATCAAAAATACTATTTGCGGATAATGGCTGGATTTTTTGTCAGAGTCTGAAATGATTTCCAGAGTTTCAGGATGACAGGCGTGCAGATATTGCAAGCTCATTTCAGGGATTGAATTCAGTTCCTGGGAAACTATAGATATGGCATTTGCAATTGTTTCATTTTTGTCACGCACAAGTTCTTTCAAGTGTTGTAGACCGCGATAAAGAGCCGGGGCAAGCGACCTTTGTTCGGCGCTTAAATACTGATTGCGCGAACTCAAGGCCAGTCCGTCTTTTTCACGCACTGTAGGCAGACCAATAACTTCCA
Source organism: uncultured Candidatus Obscuribacterales bacterium (assembly GCA_964514345.1). Lineage (GTDB taxonomy): Bacteria > Cyanobacteriota > Vampirovibrionia > Obscuribacterales > Obscuribacteraceae > Aved-18. The sequence goes on along the minus strand of CAZEQP010000250.1, from coordinate 1,544 downwards.
CCGGAAAATTCAAATCTTTAGCCAGACGTTTTATCACCAGTAATTGCTGGAAATCTTTTTCGCCGAAAAAGGCTCTGTCTGCCTGTATTATGTTGAAAAGTTTGCTTACCACGGTGGCTACGCCGCGGAAATGTCCGGGGCGAAAAGAACCACATAATTTGTTGGTCAGATTATCCGGAACATCGACATAACTGGAGTGTTCCAGATCCATACTGGGAGAACCGTAGATCTCACTGGTAGAGGGGGTGAAGACCATGTCTGCACCCAGTCGAGCGCACAAATCGAGATCTTGTTGCAAGGTGCGGGGATATTTTTCAAAGTCCTCATTCGGTCCAAATTGCGTTGGATTGACAAAGATTGAGACTGCCACTTTGCCGCATTCTTTTTTAGCCTCGGAAATGAGGCTGCCGTGACCTTCGTGCAAATTTCCCATGGTCGGCACAAAACCGAGACTGAGTCGCGGCAGGATAACCTCCTGTTCACGCCATTTTTTCACTTCGGCAATGGTCGATGCTTGAAAAATAGTTGTTTTTTGAGGTCCGGGCAACTTTTGACGCCTTTAATTGTTAGAATCTCCGTATTCTACTTCAATTCTTGTGGCAAAGTATTATACAGTGATTTTTAACAAGAACGGCATTACAACCGCACTTTCGATTTTACTAACTCTTCAAATCGGGCTCATCCAACCCGGTGCTGTGCATGCAGCAAATACTTTGCTTGCAGCCAATACAGAAAGGGCTGAAAATGCATTCAAACTGGCTGCCAAAGTGGTGGAAGCAAACGGCGGCATGGAAGCGTTGAAACGATTCAACTCGACTCCTTTTCGTGTACTGGGCAATATGCGACACTTCTCCTCCATATCCTCTTCCGAAAATACTTTTCAGTTTCAATCGGAGGTTCTGGGGAGCAAGCAAAGAATTTCTATGGATTTCATGGGTCAGGAGCTCGTTACGGGGTTTGATGGAGCCCTGTGCTGGTCCAAACAGGGCAATAATATTCTGCCTGCCGATCCGCTGGCTTCAGCGCGGATAAAGGAAGAAATAGAGCACGGATTGCTTCTACTGGATCGATTGTTGGATCCCGGAAGAGAATTGAGACTGCTCAGCGCGGTGGAGTGGAAAGGGAAAAAATGTGAAGTGCTGGTGGTAAAAGCCGATGACGGCAAAGAAACCAGGATGATCATCGATCCCAAAACATTTTTGGTTCTGCGCTCAGAGTTTGAAGGAGCCGATCAAGAGCAAGGCACAGCTTGTATTAAAGGCTTTGAGTATTTCAATTATCAAACCGTATCCGGTACCAAACAGCCGGCTCGGACAATTGAATACAGTGATTTGAAGAAGGTTTCGGAAGTAACCATAAAAAGTTATGAATCGGCGGTGAATTTACCTGCTGATTATTTCAGCATGCCGGCCAGTGAAAAAATTGCCAGACTGCAAAAAGGTCCGGTGGAAGTGCCTTTCATTTATTCAAACAATCAAATTCTGGTTAAAGTGAGGGTAAATGGTGCCAGAGATTTACTGTTCCTCCTCGACAGTGGTGCCACT
>CAZEQP010000249.1:0-5534 GCA_964514345.1 uncultured Candidatus Obscuribacterales bacterium | reverse complement strand
CGGCTTCGGCGTATCTATTCAAATGATAAAAACATTCACCCCGCTCAAGTGTGAGCTTCTCTTTGTAAGTAGGGTTCAAGTTGCACAATTCTTCCAGTGCCAGGGCTACTTGATCCCACTGTTGCAATTTCATGCTGGCTTTGTACAAGCCGACATAAAAATCTTCCTGTTTCGGCATCATACCGATAAGCTGCCTGAAGTCGGCCTGGGCTTCTCCGTATTCACCTTTTTTCATATGCTCGGCTGCTGAGCTTGCTTTTCTAGTGGCTAGCACCGAACCGTAATAACCAACATCATCCGATTCTGCCGAGTGGACAGAAGCGGTTTGAGTCATCATATTCAGAGCAAGAGCAAGCGAGACAGCCAATATTTTTCGAGTATTAGTGCGCACCATTTTCATAAAAGTTGCTATCTCCTGGGGTATACGCCAAAATATCGCGCCATTTTGGGACTTTCCAATTCCCATTTTCCACGATATCAAAAAAGATATTCATTTGCCTGATTTATAGGCTCTGAAATTTAGGGACTTATAACTTGTTAGCGTCTTTCAAACGGCTTTCTGCAACAGGTACTTTCAGCCCGCGACCGGCAACCCGGAGACATTTGAGGTGGGCAGCACACATTTCTTTGTAGCTTTCCTTAAATTTGGCGGGGTTTGCTCGGGCGCTCTTCTCCATCAAATCGGCTGCTGTTTTATAAACGAAGCTAGCCTCTTCGGATCTTTGTTGTTTGACCAGAATCCGCCCAAGATCAGACATAGTCAGCGCCACCAGAGGTGATTCGCGACCATAGGCCCTTATGAATAGTTTTTGGGCTTTATTCATCAAAGGCACCGCTTCGGCGTACATTTCCCGTTCTTCATAAACACATGCCAGGTCATGATTTATCTGCGCTTTGCGAGCCTCTTCCTTGGGATAAAGGTCTATCTGTTGCATAGCGGCTATATAGCATCGCTCGGCTTTATCCAGATCATGAGCTTTGAGAGCTTCCAGACCTTCTTTGCGATTCACATCCACATTGCGCGATAAATAGTCTATTTCGACTGTTTTTTTCTTCTCTTTTTCGTGAGATTCGGCATTCAGCTGATTTACCACATTGCTGAATTCGGATTTATGTACCTCGGATTTGCAGGAAGAGACCATTAAAGGCAAAAAAAGAGCAAGCAAAATGGCTCCGGAAGCCTCAAACCGGTTATTTTTGGGCATGAAAAACTCCCCCTTCCCAGTGCCTCGTCATATACCTTCTTTTACAGCCAATCAATCCAAAAGGCTCTTTTTCGGCAGTCAGGTTGAAATAATTCTTATGCAAGTTGAGGCTAACATTTGCAATTCTGTCTGGTCTTGACCTCTTTGATTTGGCATACTCTAAGGACAATGACAAGCAGTAAAAAACCTTATTTATTCGGCCTCTTGCCCTTGGTTTCCGGTCTTGCTCTGGCAACCGGTCTTACCATTTCATCACATAGTCAGGCCCTGGCCCAGGGATGTGAGGGTGGATGGAGTTTTAGAGGCGAAGGTTGCGGCCCGCGCGAAGGCTGCGGCGAAAGCTATTGCCCGCCGCCTCAATGCGAGGGACCTTCATGTGGTCCGGGACCTTCACCGACTCCCACTATTCCACCTGTAATCAACACACCCACTCCTCCGCCGAATATTCCGCCGCCGCCCACTTTCACTCCGCCGGTATCAAACATATTTCCGGCCCATAACCCATTTTTGGCTCCGACAGACATAACCAATCCGAGCATTTTCAACAATCTTGGACCATTTACTCAATTGCCCAATGACCATGCCTTGAACGGCATTGAGCAACTTGCTTTCACTCAATTTCCCAAAGACGACCAGGAAGAAAAAGAGCAGCATCCTATATATGTCTATCCACCGGCGGACGAAAACATTCTTTATTCTCGTTTGAATCCGGCCATCATCGATTTCAAACAAGGCGAAGTCCTGGTATCAGTAAGAAAACCCGCCGAAATGGGTATTCTGCATACCCCGCTTGGCACCATTTCAATTCAAGCAAACACCGAAATAATTGTCAGCTATCAAGACGGGGTTTTGCGCATAATCAATCTTGACGGCATGGGTCGCAATGTCAAAGTTAAACTGGACGGTGGTCCTTTTGGAGAAGACCCGAAAGTGGTCAGCCTCAAGCCAGGCTTCGAGCTTGTAATAGGCGAAAACAAATTGACCCGCAAAGACGTAAGACCTAAAGATGGTCTAGCTAGAAGACATTTCCAGATCATGGAAAAAGGACATCTGGCCATATCTGAATTATCGGTAGCCAGTATCCTTGAATCAAGCGCTCTGCTTGCAGACTTGAAGCAATCAATGACCGGATCACAGGAAAGACGCATTCTGGGTGATATGTCCAAAATGGCCTCTGTGCTTAATTATATGAACGGCATTCAAGGCTTCAGCACCAGCAGTCCGGAACATTACGGCGAGAAATTGTCGAGCACAGAATCAGATCAGAATAATGAGTAACGACAGCAAAAAACCTCCTAAATGTGCCAGCATATTGGTATATGGATTTATCAATGGTGTATTTTAGGATGAGCTACCCGGTTCAATTTATTTACTAAGGACTTCAATATGACCAATAAAGATCGAGGGCAACCGAACTTATTCAGACGGTATACCAAAATTGCACTTTTATTCTGTGCCATGGTCTTTATGTTGATATCTCTCCTGGATCCAAAGTTCCCTGTGCTGGCTGGACCGTATACTCCTTCCACTCCCACTGTCACACCTGTAGTGGAAACAATGCAAACCGCTCCACCGCCAACTATCAATTTAATCAATCCCAATATTCCAATTCCGAACAACACACCTTTTATCAATCCAACCGATGTGACTAATCCAAATGAAGTCACAGGCGGAAGCTTGAATACTTTTCTCAATCCAGTGGATGCAGGGAATATCGCACTTTCTGGAATCCAGCAAATTCCAGATAACGAATTTCCCGACTATAAAACACTTTCAGGCGACACCTCAGGCATCACTATTAAAGGTGGCGATATACAAAAAGAAAACGATTATGTCTACACTTTCACCAAAGGAGAAATTCTTGTTTCGGTGAAAAAGCCCTCCGAGACCTGCATCATCAATACTCCTTACGGAGCCATCGCCATTACTTCAAACGGTGATGTGCTGATCAAATTCAACGACGGCGTCCTGCGTGTATTCAATCTGGATGCCTCCGGACCAGATTTGAAAATTTGTCTTGATAAAGGTCCTTTTGCCGGACCGGCGGACCCCACTGTGATGGTGGCGGCCGGATTCGAGCTTGTTGCTTGCGACCACAAATTGACAAGAGCCCAGATGCGCCCTCGTGACGGCATAAAAAGACGTCATTTCAAAGTTCTGGATAACGGACACATGGCGATAAGCGAATTTTCTGTGGAAAGCGCTCTTGAAGCCAGCGACGTTATTGCCGACCTCAAACAAAATTCGACTGGCGTGAAAGAAAGACGCATTCTGGGCGACATGTCCAAAATGGCTGCTGTATTGAATTACAAAAACGGCACTCAAGGTTTCAGCCTGGGTCAAGAATAAGTAAGTCACCGTGGCTTATATCGCCTGTCTCATACTGGCAATACTGGTTGGCTTTGCCTATTATCCATGTCTTTGGACCTATTTCACGGCTGATGATTTCTGGCATTTGCCCCTTTTGCATCAAGCATTCGACCTGGGTAAAATGGAGTTGTTTTGGCAGAATTTCAGCGGTCCCTGGGCAGGCAGGACCAGTCTGTATTTGTTCTATCGCCCGGTAACCGAACTTTCACTGGCTTTTGATTATTTGCTGTTTGGAGCCAGTCCTTTTTATATGCATCTTTCAAGCATGCTCTGGCACTATGCCAATTGTGTCCTTACATATTTTGTTGGTGCAGAACTGCTCAATTTATATTTGAATGATGAAGAAAGAAACAAACTGGTGGCGCTCTTAGTGGCGTGCATTTTTGCAGTCCACCCATCACAAACTGAAGCTGTGGTCTGGATCTTAGCCAGAGCCGACCTGGTGGGAGCCTTCTTTTATTTGTTTACCGTATTATTTTGTCTTTTGTATCTCAAGCGACCCGGCAAATTATTTTACTGTGCCATGCTGGGATCGCTCATTTGCGGGCTGGGCGCAAAAGAGATGTGCGCCACTTTGCCTTTTGTTCTGTGGTTGCTTTTTTATATTGCAGGAAAAAATAACTTCAAACTGGTCGCGCCACCATTGTGTGTTCTGTTTGTTTATCTCATAGTTCGGGCACTGGCTCTCGGCAGCCTGGTGGGCGGTTATGTGGGGACACTCGGTTATATGATGAATCAATCACTCTTAGAGCGACTGATCGTTCCTCAAGTGTGGTGGAAGCTGGCTCATCCGATGAATGAGCAATTTGTCAGTGACGGCGGATTTTATGACAGTTGCTTGCGTTACGCTTATATTGTCGTAGCATTTTTGATTGTAATCAATGTTTATTTTTGTTCATGCATTTATAAGCGATTTATTTTTTCGACTCTAGCTTTTAGTGTCGTGGTTTTATTCATTCTGGTCAACGCTCAAGTCTGGGGTGTTTATGAGAGTATGGCTGGCAGCAGGATTTTTTATTTGTTGCTCTTTCCGCTGTGCCTCTCAATAGTAAATGTGATTGTGCCCTTCAAAGCCGAGACAGCAAAAGCAAAAGCCACCAGAGTGATGTCTTACTGGATTCTTGCCTTGAGTCTTTTACTTGTCGGTACATATACTCTTTTGTGCAATCTCAATACACAAGCCTGGGAAAAAGCTGGCTATCAATTGCAAGACATGCAAGCCAAACTAAAAAAGAAAATAGACAGTCTGCCCGAGCATAAAAAACTTGCAGTGGTGAATTTGCCCGCTTTTATCAATGGAACAGTGGCTTTTTTCGTATCTGATTTTGTGCCTGGATTTTTAGAGCCGCCATTGACCGAAAAAGACTATGCTCAAAGACTCATTTGTCTTGACACACAGCGTGAAGTCGTCGACATGACTAATTTGAAAGAACTGGCTTTTGATCCTGAGGTTGAGCTTTTTTTGTGGGACAGACAAAAAAATGATTTGGATCCATCACTGGCGCCAAGATTGAGACAGGCAAAACTGCATTCAGGCGAGGTCTGGGAGCCATTGACCATACATTCGATTGGTAAATTCAAATCATGTGAATTGAAAATAGCCAAGAACAAAGATTTTTTCAAAAATCAGAATTCAGGAAATGAACTTGAAAGTTATATGCTGGATCTGCCTGAAAATGCACAAATAGACGCAGACCTGATTTTGAAGCTGTCTAAAAATGAAACTGACACAAAAGACAAAAAATTGATTTTCCTTTCTTTTGATGATTCATCAAACAGAGGAAGCACCGAGCAGATGCCCATTGCTCGTCGTTTGTCCCCGGGCGGAGAAATGGAAAAATTATTTGTTCCAATATCCGAAAGCAAAAGCTGGCTTGCCGTACAGCCGCAGAAACAGATTAGATTAGACCTACCGGTCGGTTGCTCTCTTGGTGAAGCGCGTTTGATAAATTGCAATAA
>CAZEQP010000248.1:0-5538 GCA_964514345.1 uncultured Candidatus Obscuribacterales bacterium | reverse complement strand
AGTTCAATATCGGCTACATCACCTTCGCTTTCCATAAACAACGGAAGCGGACCGGCAAAACTTAATTTGGGATGCGGGTTGAAACCCTGACTGTAAACCATTTGCATTCCTGCTCTTCTAACGGCCCGGACAAAAAGAGTCTGCAAATCCAGATGCGAAATGAAACGCAAATCGCCTTTTTTGCTGAATCGCAAGCAAAATCTAGATTGATTCTGCCCTTCTTCTTGCGGATACTGAGGCGGTGCGGTAAAGAACAAAGAAGGGTGCGAATCGTCATCGCTGGTATTGGCAGATAATTCTTTCACGAAAGGATTCTTTTTCATCACTTCAGGCTTGGGATTGGCCAGCAAGTGAGTGGTATCAAGTTCGGTGCATACCCCGCAGGCGTGACAGGTGTTTTCAGTACAATTAGGAGTTTCCTGCATAGCCACTGCTTTGTTCCATTCTTTCACCAGCCACCAGTTGTGCAGACCTATGTGAATAACATCCCATGGTTGAGCGGAGCCCACTTCCCGGTCGTCGCAACCCATCTCTTCAAGCTTGAGTCCCATCTCGGCTGCCGCTTCATGCCACAACTCAGGTTTGAGCCTGTCAGTCCAGGCGTCAAATGTGCAGCCTTTGCTCCAGGCTTTATAAATCAATTCGGCGGTTTCCCGACCGCCTCTTGAAATAACAGATTCAAGCAAACTGGTCGGCGTGTCCGTAGCATTCAGTTTGACATTTTTCAAACCGGATTCACGCAAGAAATTGCGCAAGACCTGGTGTTTACGCTTGAACTCTTCCGGTTTTACCTGACCGAACCACTGAAACGGTGTGTGCGGTTTGGGCACAAAATTAGATATGGTGCAGGTAAAGTCTATTCTATGTTTTATATCCGGATTTTCTTTGCGGATTTTATTGCACAATTTAGTGCACTCGCTCAATGTATCGATGATGCCTTTCAAGTCTTCATCTGTTTCAGTGGGTAAACCGCACATATAATAAAGTTTGATCGAAGACCATCCGGAGCGATATGCGGCTTCTATGGCATTTACGATTTGTTTGTGGTTCAGTCCTTTATTGATCACTGCGCGCAATCTTTCGGTGCCGGCCTCAGGCGCAAGTGTGATACCAGATTTTCGCACCACTTTCAATTCTTCGGCCACTTCCAGATTCATGCGATCCGCTCTCTGGCTGGGGAAAGACATTGAAGTGCGAGCCTCAAGATGTTCGCGATTAAGTTCGCGCATAGTTTCTTGCAACACTGTGTAGTCGGATACGCACAATGAAAGCATCGAATATTCTTCCTGACCGCTATTAGCGATGGCTTTTTTGCTTAACTCAATAATGTCTTTGCTTGAGCGCTCGCGCACAGGAAGAAATGAATATCCGGGCTGGCAGAAGCGGCAACCGCGATCACAGCCTCGTCTGACTTCTAAAACTTCTCTGTCGTGCACCAGAGACAAATAAGAAACAAGTGACTGAGTGGGCTGATTGTCTGCTGTAAGTGGTACAGCCTGACGATAGACTCTTTTAGGAATATTTTCGTATACTGGAACAGGAACAGGACTTCCTTCTTCCAATACATAAAGAGACGGCACATAAACACCGGGAACTTGGACAGCCAGTTTTTTCAACAGCTCTTGTCTTGATACCGCATTTGATGCTTTGGCTTCTTCTACAATGGTCATGATGGCGGGCATCGTTTCCTCACCGTCGCCGATGATGAAAAAGTCAAAGAAAGGCGCCATCGGCTCAGGATGTATAGTGGAAGGTCCGCCGGCAAAAATAAGCGGGAATAAATCCACACGGTCTTTTGCAAAAACAGGAATTCCAGCCAGTTCAAGCATATTCAAAACATTGGTATAACAAAGCTCATACTGAAGAGAAAAGCCTACAAGCTCGAAATCTTTTGCCGGTTTTCTTGATTCCCAGGACCATAAAGGAATCTGGTTCTGGTGCATAAGTTTTTCCATATCCGAGGCTGGCGCATAAGTGCGATCTGCCATGAATGACGGATGACGATTGACAATTTGATAAAGAATACGCAGCCCGAAATTAGACATTCCCAATTCGTAAATGTCAGGAAATGAAAGCAAGAGCCGCACTTTGGCTTGATCAAAATCTTTGCGGGCCGCCCCCCATTCATTGCCCAGATATTGACCAGGACGTTCGACCTGCTCTAATAATTCTTCGGTTAGAAGTTTTGAAAACTCGTTTTTGTTTATTGACCTTATCACTGGCAATGAGCCCAACGAGGGCACTAATTATGGGGGAAAACCTAAAACTTCCCAGGATGCAGGTCTAACGCGAACTTGCTATATGCAATATATATTGATTTTATACAGCAAGAACAACTGAAGTTCAGGCAAAAATTAGACTTTTTACTACATCCATCCCGAGCCGCACGGGCCTCGAGTGCCTTTATTATAGCGTCTAAGTTTTTTATATATAGATATTTGACAAGATTAATTTGATTATTTACAAAGCGTACAGTTTTGGGCTTTTTGAATAATCACTTGGCAATATATATCTGCAAAAAATTAAAGCGTGATATATTCGCAATTAGGAGACAGAAACGTTGATTCTTGAAGCTTTTTCCAAATATTTGCGCCAGGCCAATCCTCAATTGCATGCAACTGAGGTTCTTGGACTCTGGCTCACTGAGAGATTGCTTTCAGAAAACAACAAAGATAATTCAATCGACAGAGTAATCCAGTGTGAAATAACCGTCGACTGCCTCGATTCAGAATCAATTAAGACACCAGTCGATGATGTTGATTTGAACAAAAACCACCCTTTGCCTGTGCCTAAAGAGAATCTTGCTCAAATCGCCTGCCTGGAATCAATTGCCACCAACACCAGTCAAAATCCTACCACTTACGTATTCATCGGCAAGTCGCAATCAGGTGAGCGTCTTTTAAAAAGCCTTGTGGAGTATTGTCTAAGTATCGAACACCAGAAATGGGCACGATTTGTCCATTCGCTCAAAGCAAGCGATTTCAAACAAATAGATTAAGGTGGAACCAATGAATTGCATCGGCGTCTATAATCGCAATATGAACCGCAGAATTACATTTTCTATAATCATCTTGCTTTTGTCCAACAGCGCTTTGAGCTCTGGGGCGGCTGAAAATCTTTCGCTCAAGCGGGGAATTTCTTTCAACCAGGACATCGATTCCGGTTTTCCCATAGTGGGAAAAAATATGGACGACGCCACTGTCGAGCCGGGCAAACCGACATTCATTTTTTTTGGCGGCTCCGGCGACTTAAACACCAACCGTCAGGCAAAAGTGGTGGTTGGACTTTACAACAAGTACGCCAAAGAAGGCGTCAAATTTTTGCTTGTTGATGTGGACAAAACAAACAAAAGTCCTGCCGTAACCAGACTGATAAAAAAATACTACAAAGGCTACATACCTTCGCAGGTGATACTAAAAGCCGACGGGAGTATTGTGGAAAACAAGATTGGCGAAGCAAACGAAGGTCTACTAGCCAAGCCATTAAGCACTGCAGCCGCCAGTTCGACTAAAGGCAGTGAACTGGCAGCACCGAATTTGAAAATAAAGAGCGACGACTCTAATAAAGAATCAGGCTCCGGCTCCGACGCTGATTCTATGATCGAAGACGCGGCTCGATAAATTCTGCAAAATATAATCAGGCAGATTCACGCCTCCTACTTGTGGTGTAAAAGGCGGATAAGGTCCATGACAGTCGGATCCACCTGTGACAAGCAGATTATATTTGCGGGCAAGACTCAGCAAATTTTCGGTGTTCTGACCGAAAAGGGCATGATAAGCCTCAATACCGGCAAGACCGACACTGATCAATTCTTTCAACAAACAGTCCAGATTTTTTTCAGGAGGGTGAGCAAGCACAGCAATGGCACCGCTTTTGCTCAAGACTTCTACCGCCATTTTGGTATCGATAAATGTTCGTTCCTGGAAAAATTTTCCATCAGGCATGAGAAATTGAAAATACGCTTCATTTAAATCAGCGCAAACACCGTACGCCACCAGAGCTTTAGCAATATGTGCTTTGCCGATTGTGCCTTTCACTCCAAAATTCAAAATAAATTCGGGGTCGATGCCGGCTGCTTTAGCCAATCTTTGCACATGATCTACCCGCGCTTCTTTTTGATCGCAAAGTAATTTTGTAAAACCCGCATCTTCTTTATTGATGAAATAACCCAGCACATGCAAATCTTTGCCGGCATAATTTGTGCTTATTTCCACAGCCGGAATAATATTCAAACCATATTTTGCCGCTTGCAGACAGGCCGGTTCAATACCATCTACAGTATCATGATCTGTGATGGCGATTGTTTTTAATCCCAGCTTGCAAGCTTCATCTACCAGCTCTTCAGGCGACCAGTTGCCGTCCGAGTAATTAGTATGCAAATGCAAATCGAAAGTCATTGATTAGTTTTGAGATTCAGGAATATAAATCCGCTCGATAGAAAGAGCCTTGCCGCTTTTGCGTTCAAGTTCTATTTTCACTCCGCAAACAATTGCCGGTCCTTCTTCCACTTCAAGACGAGTGGGAAGCTGTTGAATGAATCGTCTCAGAACCAGCTCACGGCTCATGCCGATAACTCCATTCATCGGTCCGCACAATCCGGCGTCGGTTATATAAGCCGTCCCGCCCGGCAGAATGCGCTCATCGGCAGTCTGGACATGTGTGTGAGTGCCGACTATGCAAGATACGCGACCGTCCAGATACCAGCCGATGGCTATTTTTTCAGCCGTGGCTTCAGCATGCATGTCAACCATAATGGCATCACATGAAGGTTTCAGTTCTTCTATCAACTTGTCCGCCATCAAAAAGGGTGATTCGAGCGGCTCCATAAAAACGCGCCCCATAAGATTTATGAATCCCAGTTTAAATCCGTTTTTAGACTCGACTATATAAGTCCCTTTTCCCGGCGCACTGGCCGGATAATTTGCCGGACGCAAAACATTGGGATAATCGCCGATAAAAGCCAGGGTCTCTTTGCGGTCAAAAGTATGATTGCAGCCGGAAAAGAGCTGCACGCCGGCTTCAGCCAGTTCGTCCACTATCACTTTAGTTAGTCCAAATCCGTGGGCGGCATTTTCAACATTGGCAATAATTATTTCGGGCGGGTCCGCCGAGCCGGTCAGCTCTTTAAGATGTTGTAGCAAAAAGCGACGTCCAGGCTTGCCGACAACATCTCCAAAAAATACTACGGATAAACTATCCTTAGGCATTTAATGAGAATACAGGAACTTGCCTCCCGGCAACCATCAAATTGAGAAAACTTATCAATAGAAGAAATATATCGCTTGCTCTTGCCTGTTTCTGGCTGGGACTTAATGCTTACGCGGCACCCCAGACAGAAAAAACACCGCCGAAAGCGACCCCAGACAAGACCGATAGCAAAGCAAATGCTACAAGCGGCATAGTCAAACTGGATAAGCCGGAAAAAACTGAAAAGAAAAAAGCGACTAAAAAAACTGTAGCCAAAAAGAAAGAAGTTTTCGGACCATTCGTACCTCCCCCGCCCCCGCATATCCCCACATTTACCAGCGTGGGACAAAT
>CAZEQP010000247.1:0-5541 GCA_964514345.1 uncultured Candidatus Obscuribacterales bacterium | reverse complement strand
TGGAGAACCTTTGTAATCAGCCAGAGTCAGACCCAGTTTATTGGTCTGAGGCGCTTTAGGAGCCGGTGATGAAGGGGCTGTATCTGCTTGAACCATTATTTCTTCTCCTGCTCTTTTTGCAAAATGTTGTCTGTGATGAATTGGGCATCAATGGGAAGACCGGTATAGTGGGTAACTGCAACCAGTTTGGAAGCCAGTTCCGGATAGTCCATGATTATCAGTTTTTGCAATTGAGCGTCGCGGTTTTGCTCGACCACATAGACTCTATCCAGACTCTTCACGAAATCAACCACTTCGGCAGCCACCGGCAATGCTCTCAGCCTGAGATAGCTTGTAGGCACTTTTGAGTCTTTCAGCTGGTCGCGGGACTCTTCAACAGCAAAGTCGCTTGAACCAAAAGCGATTATACCGACTTTTGCTCCTGAGACTTTGTCGATCACCGGCTGGGGAACTATGGCACGAGCGGTTTCTGTCTTTTTATTGAGACGATCCATCAATTTGACATAATCGCTCGAGCGCTCCGAATAAAGAGCTTCTTCATTGTGGCCGGAGCCGCGTGTGAAATAGGCTGCTTTAGGATGCTCGGTACCGGGGATGGTTCTATAAGGAATACCGTCGCCGTCCACATCTTTATAGCGGGCGAAGCCGCCCAGTTTTTCCAGATCTTCTTTGGAGAGAACTTTGCCTCTGTCCATAGGAGCGGTCGGATATTTGAAGGGCTCAGACATCCAGTTGTTCATGCCCAGGTCAAGATCGCTCAAGACGAAGATTGGTTGTTGCAGTCTTTCAGCCAGGTTGAAGGCTTCGACCGCCATTTCAAAACATTCGGCAACGGAACCGGGCAGTAACACAGGGTGTTTGGTATCGCCGTGCGAGAGCAGATAAGTGGACATCAAATCTGCTTGTGATGTGCGTGTAGGCAGACCGGTTGAAGGACCTACTCTTTGCACGTCGAATATGACTGTGGGAATTTCGGTGAAATAACCGAATCCGGCAAACTCAGCCATGAGTGAGATTCCGGGACCCGATGTTGATGTCATCGAACGTGCACCAGCCCAGCCGGCTCCCAGAGCCATGCCCACTGCAGCCAGTTCATCTTCCGCCTGAACAACTGCATAAGTAGCTTTGTCGTCTTTTCCTTTGCGATATTTTTCAAGATAGTCTATGAGCTGCTCGCAAAGACTCGACGATGGTGTAATCGGATACCAGGTCACGACAGAAACTCCGGCGAACATGCAACCAAGAGCGGCAGCGCCGTTTCCGTCTATGATAATTTTGCCTTTGGTTTTGTCCAGACGCTCCACTTTGAACGGGTCTACTTTGGTGAGGTTTTCGGCAGCCCATTTGCGTCCGAGTATGGCGGCATTTACGTTGAGTGTGATGGCTTTTTCTTTGCCTTCAAACTGAGCGGCAATTGCTTTGTCTATTTCTTTTTGATCGATATCGAGAATGTGAGCCACAACACCTACATATATGATGTTGGTGATTAGCTTGCGCAGCTTGATGTTTTCAGTGGCTTCCACAGCCAGTTGCGAGAAGGGCACCACATAGTGTGTGACGTCCTGTCTCACTTTGTCCAGATTCAATTCGGCAGGACTTACACAAACAGCCCCTTTGGGAAGAGACTTAACGTCTTCCACTGCTGTTTGCGGATTCATCGCCACCAGAATGTCTACATGCTCTGTGCGGGCCACATATCCATTTTTGTTGACACGGATGGTGAACCAGGTCGGCAGACCCATGATGTTTGACGGGAATAGATTCTTTCCTGATACAGGAATACCCATTTGAAAAATGGAGCGCATGAGCACCGTATTTGATGATTGGCTTCCGGAGCCGTTAACGGTGGCTACGTGGATGGAAAATTCGTTGATTTTCTGTCCTTTGCTTTCAATAGTTTCTTTGCTATTTGCAGCTAATGTGTTCACGTTTAATTACCTTGAAATGGCGTTGTTTCGACTTTACAAGTCTATCAACCAATGCTTCAAGCAAGGCAGGATTTAGACAAATCTATATAGTTCGTAAAAGAATAAATCAGTTCTGGTTAATGTCTTCAACATTTATGCTGATTTCAGCCAGGCAGGGTCCGTCTTCGGCGAATAGTTTGGTGAGTTCAAGTTCAAGCTGGCTAAACTGCTCGACTTTCACCCCCTGCACTCCGTATCCTCTGGCAATACTTGCAAGGTCTATCTCCGGATTGGAAAATTTCCAGCGCGGGGGCTTGCGGGCGGGAGCCGATGGTTGCAAATTAAAATTAGCTATTCCGGAAGTTTTGCAAACCACAAATTTTAGATTGAGCTTATAATGTGCCGCCGTCCACAGAGTTTGCAGGTTGTCGAGCAATGATTCATCAGATGTAAGACAGATTACAGGAATGTCCCCGCTGGCCCAGTTAATGCCCAGTGCGGTTCCGGCTGCCCATCCGGAAATGCCTGACGTGGTGGAGAAAAAGGACGATCCGCTTTCAAAACCGACCAGTTCAAATGGTTTGACATCCTTATTTATGATGTCGCAGACCACAATAGATTTGGGCGGACGCACACCATCCAGCAATTTGAGCAACCAGTTAAGGGCACAGGCCTCGTCCGGACCTGAATACACAAGCACTTCGTCTTTACTTGCCCGTTCGGCTCTGATGTCGAGCACTGTTTGATTGGCTCGTGAATTGATGTTGCTCAACCAATTTTTTTCGGCTGAAAGTTGTATTTCAGCTCTTACTTTGGCCAGACTTTCGGCAATATTGGCATTGGCCGAAAGGTTTGAACGCAAAGTTTTTCCGCCCAAATGAGGGTCCATATTGATTTGAATGACAACACCTGATTCAGGAACCAGAGAAGGATCTTCCTGACGACTGGGCAGGCGGGTCTGGACTCCCAGTAGCATGAACAAATCATGATTTTTCAATTTCTGGCAGGCTTCCTGTCCGTTCAGAGGCAATACCCCTGCAAATTGAGGATGACGATTGGGGAAATTCACTCCCACAGGTAGAGACTCGCAAAAAACGGGGCAGCCGAGCGTTTCGGCCAACATTACTACTTCATTGCGGGCTTTATATTGTGATACTTCGTTGCCGGCAATAATACAGGGAGATTTGCTTTCCATCAGCTCTTTCACCACTTTCTGGATGAAAGAATCATCGGCTCCGGCAAGCGGACTGATGACAGGCGGCTGCACGATTTCGGCCGCGGCGGTGGACAAAAGCAAATTCAAAGGCAATGACAAAACTACAGGACCTTTGGGCGAAGCAAACGCCTCATGAAAAGCTCTTCTTATCAAGCGGCAAACTTCTTTGGCGGTATTGGCTTCTGCTGTCCACTTAGCCACTGAACGCATTATGGAAGCGTGATCAGTCACCAGCATCGATTCATCGTTGAGAATGTGCGAATCTTCCTGATCAGCCAGAATAACAAGGGGCACCTGATCGCGAGCGGCAGCATAGACGGCTGGAAGCACTTTCAAAGCCGCCTGACCGGCAGGAATATTTAAAACGGCGGGAAGACCGGTTGCCTGAGCATACCCGCAAGCCATGAAAATAGAACCCAACTCTCCCAGTCCGCCTACAAAACTGAGGCTTTTGTCCCGGTGATCCGGACTTTTCAACAGTGCTGCCGTCACAGGCGAGTCGGCCGCTGCGCTGGAGCCGAAAATATAACGAGCGCCTTCTGCTTTGATTTGCTCCAAAACCTTGTGAACGGTAAGCTTCTTAGCCTGAGAAGGTGGTTTGGTTGGGGTTTGAGGTGTTGTGGTCATGGCTTTCCTTTTAATTGGAAACATGTAAACTACAACTATACAAAGTTACCGGATAAAAAAAAACATGGCATGTCAGGCGGTAAAAACATACAAAGGGCACATCATTTCAGCTCAGGATGAAAAACACCTTGCTGATTTTGATAAAGGAATCCTTGCCGTAAAAGATGATGAGGGTCAAATTTTTTTTTGCGGGACTGAAAAGGATTTTGAGTCCAGATTGAAAGCAGGAGAATGTAAAGTCACTCAAAGTTTTGATCTGGGAAATAAACTGATTTTGCCCGGGTTTATCGATACTCACTTGCATTTTCCACAGTTCGGTCAGACTGGAAAATATGGAAAACATTTGCTTGGCTGGCTGGAAACTTTTATTTTTCCCGAAGAAGCCAAATTCAGTGATGAGACATACGCCTATGAAACAGCTGAATGGTTTTTTCAAGAACTTTTGAAAAACGGGACTACATGCGCCAACATTTTTACCACGATACACAAACAAGCCTGTGATGCCGCTTTTGAAGTCGCGGAAAGAACAGGAATTAAAGCGGTGATGGGCAAAGTGATGATGAATCGCCACTGCCCACCGAGTCTGACTGAAGACGCTAAAGACAGTATCGACTCCAGTATTTATTTGCTCGAAAAATGGCACGGTAGCGACAACAACCGGCTGCTTTACGCTTTCATTCCGCGTTTTGCGCCCAGTTGCACAAACGATCTTTTGAACAAAACCGGCGAAATTCTAAAAGCGCATCCGGGTGTTTATATGCACACTCACTTAAGCGAATCAAAAGCGGAAGTGAAATGGGTGGAAGAGCTTTTTCCGGAAGCAAAGTCTTATGCCGATGTTTATGGAAGAGCAGGATTGCTCGGTGATCGCTCCATTCTTGCTCATGCGATTCACTTAAACGAACACGACTACAAAGCCATCTGCGACTCCGACAGCACAATCGCTCACTGTCCAAGCTCCAATTTCTTTTTAAAAAGCGGTGTTTTTCCTTTCGAGACGGCAGAGAAAAAACAAATACGCTTTGGTCTTGGATCAGACATAGGCGCCGGACCGCAAATGAGCATGTTCCAGGTGATGAAAGACGCCTTTTACATCCAACCTGAATTATGGCTTGAGCCGACAAAGCTTTTTTACCGGGCAACCCTGGGTGGGGCGAAAGCTTTGAGCCTGCAAGAATCCACCGGTTCACTTGAAGGCGGCAAAGACGCCGATTTTATTATTGTGAACCCGCATCTCAAGTCAAATATCCCGCCTGGAATATTGGAAAAAGAGTTAGACGAAATTTTATCCAATCTCATTTTCTTAGGTGACGACCGCATTGTAGAGTCCACCTTCATCCGAGGCAAATGTGTTTTCGGAAAGTCTCCGCTTAATTCTGCTAAAATTTCCATCCCCACTCAATAAAAGAGGTCCCGCCATGACGTCTGCTCAACAATCGAAGAAAGCCCAGATAAAGGAAATTTATTCAGCTGAGCAAATCAATGCTCGCATCAAAGAGCTCGGCAAACAAATAAGCAGAGACTACGCAAATGTCGAAAAGCCGGTGGTAATCGGTGTCATGAAAGGTGCCATTTGTTTTCTGGCCGATTTATTGAGACAGGTGAAAGTGGACCAGCCCATGCAAGTGGAATTTGTTCGTCTGGCTAGTTATGGATCCGCCACTGAAAGTTCAGGCACAGTGCAGGCGCCCTATCTTGATCTGCCCAATTTGTATCAGCGCAATATTTTAGTGGTGGAAGATATCGTTGATTCGGGCCGCACGGCACGTTTCTTCATGAATTATCTGAAAG
>CAZEQP010000246.1:0-5564 GCA_964514345.1 uncultured Candidatus Obscuribacterales bacterium | reverse complement strand
AGCGGATAAAATTTAAATTGTGCGTAGTCCTGAAAGAACCACGGCTCTTTCAACAAACCGGTCTGGGCAAATGAAGCATCGGTAATGATATACCGCGGCTTTTTGTCTTCAATAATTTTGGGGATGATTGAAAACAATCCGGTGCCCACTTGCAGCGACTTGGGCGGGGGTCCGTACTTTATTACATTGTCACAAACCAGTCCACCCAGGTCTAAAATGGGTCCAGTATAAAAATGACCGATTACACCCACTTCAGGTGAAGCGATATCTGAAATCAGCGATGGATCGTCGTCTTTTATAGCCAGTGCCGCTTTTTTGTAAATGAGCAAACGTTGATATGTCCCGTTCCAGAAAAATGTGAGGGCAGGCAACCCCGGCATGACGCGATAAGCTTGCTGAGCCAATTGCACTGTCACAAGGAAAAGAAGCAAACAAACAGCCAGATTTTTTTTCAACGCGGCATGCTGGCTCGGCACATATTTTTGTTTTATGACGGCACTCAATTTCGACACCAGAATTGGTATCAATAAGACCGGCACAAGAGCGAACCAGCCAAAGTACCAGGGGAACAAATACGGATTCAAGATTGAAAATACGAGAAAAAAAACAATAACAGTCAGAGAGTAAAATCTCAAGACCCCCACATCCAAGAATTTATAAACTGCCAGCAGTACCATAACTCCACCGTACAGACGGATGAAGTCGTATATGTCACTCCAGGGTCTGTCGATGAAAAAATTCAACTCAGGCACAAAAGTGCCGTCACCCAGGCGTCTCAACACAAGTACGAAATCCATGAGCGGGAAAGGTTTGTAAAACATGGTCGATTTGCCGATCAAACTATGCGGAACAACAGTCCCGTAGGCGGCAAATAAAGCAGCACCGACAGCGGCAAGCAAAAGACCGGGAGCGATCCAGGCTTTTATGCTTTCTTTTCCTTTCTCACGCAGCATCCACAAAAATGAGAGCCCGCACCACACCGCCCCTTCCGGACGAGTGAGCAAAATCAAGGACGAATAAAAAGCGGTCTGGTGTGCTTTTGATTTGTGCATCGATATAAGACATGCCAGCATCAGTGTAATCAAAAGAACGGCTTCTTTGCCCGACATCGATTCTTGGAAGTTATAAGGAAACAGAGCGAATAAACAGGACGACAACAAAGCGATTTTGCTACTGCCGGTAATACCTTTCATCAGTTTGAAAGAAAGGAAATAACAGAGCACGCTCAATCCGGTATTTAGGTTTTGGGATATGACGCCCAGATCCGTTGTTTTGAAAATGGACAAAAGCACGGTCAAAAGCGCAATGTGCAAGTGCGAGGTGAAACCCATTACCCGCTCATCCGGATTGTAGTCCGAGCCGATATTGTTCACCCAGTTGATTACATACCGGAAATCGATATAAGCGTCGTCGACACACATGGGAAATTGCAAGGTGCGATTCAAAATCAAAAAAAACAAAAAGAAAGAAAAAACGGACCAGAATGCGGTGTGGTCTTTTTTCTTTGCCTCCCTATTCATCTCACGCCACGAAAATCCGGCGCAGAGTACAAATGCAACTATGAGCCAGATAAAATACTGGCGAAAACTGTCCGGAATGGTTGCAAGCATTTGCGCATCCATCCCAATCGACTGCAACTGACTGATAGTATGTGCCTGTAAGCCCGCAAAACTAGCAAAAAGCAGGGCAATCATTAGCTGAAAGACCAGGGACAAGGCGCCTTTGCTAGTGGTTTGTGACTCCGGAGAATTCATTGTGAAACTATACAGGTTTCTGAACAATAATCGATATCACATGTGTCTTTTGGTGTTATTTAGTAAGATTAGTGCATATTACTTATAGCGGGATTGTCAAGGAATATTAGATGTTTGGGAGAGGCCAACAACAGCCAGGGAAAATAAGACTTCCCAAACAAAGCGTTTTTCCGGACTTCAACATGCTCAAAGGCGTGTATGAACAGGCGCAGGTCAATCGTGGTCAGGAAATTGAACTGAACTGGGCTCTTCCAGGTTCCCTCAAGTCTTACAGTATTTTCGTAAAATTCGACAAAGTTACGTCTACGCCGCAATGGCAGGTCTGGGAGGATGACGGCAGACAGTCCAAACTGGTCAGCCGCTTTGAAACCGCCGACCTCAACCTGATTCTTGACGTCATTATGATGCTTGAAACTCAAAGTCACCACCAACCGCGGGCAACAGGCACTTTTCAGGCAATGACCAACCCTGCCTCGACAACCGGAGCGGCAAGCGGCACTTATAATGCCACTTCTTCCACAGTTCAACCCGGCCGGCCGGGCGGCAACACTCAACAAAGCGGATTTCCTACTACTTCAGGGGTTTACAACAGCCCCCAGGGTGTTCAGGGAATTCAAGGTCCACACGGATACGCCCAACCCAATCAGGGTCAATCGGTCATGGGCGGAGCTACATTGCCGCCTATGCCTTCCGGCAACCCGCGTGCCTCGCAAGTTTCCTTACCTGCTCTGGGCTCAAGTCAGGGTTATACAGGCACCCCACTTTCAGGAGCCAGACCTCAGACACCGGCTGCACCCAGCAATCTACCCGAAGGCAGTTTGCCCGCCGATTTCTTTTCCAACAGTTCGGCTTTGCCCGGAGCCAGCTCAGCACCCTCCCAGAATGCAGCACTTGAAGGAAGCCTTGACCGCAACAAAGTATCTGACATTTTGAGCACTTACGGAATGAGCCGCCTGACCGGAATGCTTGAAGTGCTGGGTGACAACGCAATCGGACAGGTCTTTTTTGTGGACGGAGTTCCCAAGCATGCCCAAGCTGGCACCGCCCGCGGTGACGCTGCCGTAAAAGAACTTGTCACCTGGAGAAACGGGACTTATTCATTCAAGCCAAACAAACTTACCGATATGGTGTCATGCGAAAAAAGCCTGCAGGCTGCCATTACTGACGGCACGGCTCTTTTGAATCAGATGAAAACACTGGAAGACGCCGGTCTTGTTTATGAGTCTTATCTAGTGCTCAAGCAGAAAAACTTGAGCGATACCGAATTGAAATTGATGCTTTCAAAAGGTCAGCCTCTGGATTTTGAATGGCAAAAAAGTATTTACGAATTGCTTAAACGCAAACGCACTTTCACCGACTTGTTGCGGGATCAACCCATGGAATCATCACAATGGGCGCCGCTGCTTTTCAATTTTCTATATTGCGGAATAATGGAAATCAAGGCTCCTACAGGAACACGCGGTGGTGCGCTTGATTTCCTCGGTGACGGCAAACAAGTCATTCAGGCTCTCAAATACAATTTTTTGCGCCCGGATACTGGCATATATTCGCTTGAAGGAATTTTGTATTTTCTCGAGTACGAATTTTATCGATTCGAATCTTACAACTTGCCGCTTTCTCTAATCATAATGGAGATGTCCAGACGCAAAGGAGAAGGCAGCATGTCGGTGGAGGCACTGCCGGCGGAGGCAATTGCTCAAGCGGCATTGCGCATCGACCTGGTGAAAAGACCACTCGATACTTTCGGGCATTTCGAAAATATGGAATTCGCCCTGATTTTGCCCAATACGCGTCCGTCACAGGCCGCCTTCATAGCCAATCGCATTCTGGATGCCGTCAGCAACACCCCATTGAGCAATGATTTGAATCGACGCAATTTACTTGTGGCCATCGGCATAGCCGGTCTGCCCTCCGACGGCGAAGATATTCCGGCACTGATCGGAGCGGCTCGGGGCGCCAAGAATGAAGCAAGAGAAGGAACATTCCCCATAGTTTTATCACGCAGCCTTAAGAGAGACTGATGAGCCAGGAAAGCTTCGATATACAACTTGGCGAACTGCTCATCCGCACAGGACTCATCCAGCCAGAACAGTTTGACGCAGCCTACAAATTGTCTTTCAAAATGCGCCTTCCTATCGGTCGTGTGCTCACCATGCACGGTCACGTAAGTGAAGACCATTTACGCACTGCTATTGAAATTCAGTCTCGCCTGAGAGATGGATTGATACCCCTGGACCATGCCATACAAGCATTTATGCAAGTGGTGAAACAGGGCATTCCTCTCGACCAGGCACTTACTCGAATCGCTCCCGCCGCTCCCCCCAAGCCAATCATGACAGAAAACAGGCTGGGAGAACTGCTTGTGGCCTCAGGCATTGCCAATAAACAACAAGTGTCTGAAGCAATGGTTTCCAGCGCGGAAACGGGGTTGCCACTGGGTATGGTGCTAATCAATAACGGCAAAGTCCAGCGCGCCGCTTTGAACTCAGCTCTTTCGGCTCAGAAGTTGATTCGTGACGGAGCGGTGGATCGCGACAAAGCAATTTACGCTTTGAAGTTAGCCCGCTTAAGAGCTATTCCTCTTGAGCAGTCTTTGCGCGAAAATGTCGAATTTCAAGGTTCTATGGGTCCTGTTTTCGGCACCGGTGAATTATTCCTGATGGCAGGGGTGGTCTCGGAAAGCCAGTTGATGACGGCCAAAGAAATTGAAGTAACAGAAGAAAAACCAATCGAAGATGTGTTCGTCGCTCTTGGCTATGCTTCAGCGCCCTGCGCCAAAGCCGCCAAATACATTCTTTCCATGGTCGGTCAGGGAATGTTGTTTGAAGACCAGGCTGCAAGAATCATCAAAAGAATTCAATATGCTTCATCCAACAAAGAATTGCAAGACGTTCTTGCCAAGCTGGATTCAAACCCGGAAGAGATTCTGGAAGAGAGAGAGCAAATCGAAATCACCGACATTTTGAAAAAAGCCGGCCTCATTTCAGACAAAGATCTGCAAATTGCAACCGCTCTGGCTCTGGCCAATCGAGTGCCTTTGATCAAAACATTGTTCGACGCCAAGCTCATCGACGAGCAAGTGATGAATCATGCCACCGAATTGAAAACATATCTCGATCACGATTTATTGAAACTGGAGCAAGCCACAATAGTGATGTCTTACTGTCTGGAAAATAACATGACAGTGGAAGAAACACTGGACACTTTCGGCTGGACCGCCCCCTCCTGAAGCCTCTGTTCGCTCAAGTCTTTTTTTCTTGCTTCTGCGAATGTTTGCACTGTAGACACAATTTCTAACGATATCGTTAGAAATCGGTTCATATCGCCGACACTAGTATCAGAGCGTTCGGTCGAGACTCTGATCTATGGAGAGAGAAATTTGACCTGTTTTTATTTTCGACCTGTTTTTATTTCAGTCCCAGCGCCTTTTTATTTGCTTTGCTTTGCACAAAACTTGAAACAAGCAATTCGGGAGTCAGATGCACAAGTGCATCGGCCGCCAGTCTTTCTTCAAAACGTTTTTGCAACACTGAAAGTGCATCGCCCGATTTGGGATCGCACCAGTCGGATGCAAGCAAGTATGCCCATTCCGCCCAGAAGGACGGTATAAAGGTGGAATAAGTGTGCACTTGTGAAAATGCCGACTCGACTGCACCTCTCAATTTGCGGTGCATTTTGGCTTCCGGATAAAAGTGAGCATACATGCCCTGAATGCCTAAAATTCCACCCGGGTTCAATTTAGTTTTCACCAGGTTATAGAAAGCATCGGTGTAAAGCGCTTCCGCCGGTCCATCTTCGTGATCCGAAACG
>CAZEQP010000245.1:0-5575 GCA_964514345.1 uncultured Candidatus Obscuribacterales bacterium | reverse complement strand
TGAATGAATCGTCTGTAACTGTCCCAGGCAAAACGAGGATTGGATGTTTGCTGGGCCATTGATTCAGTGGTGGTGTCGTTCAGACCTAGATTTAAAATTGTGTCCATCATTCCTGGCATTGAAAATTTTGCTCCGGAGCGGACTGACAGAAGAAGCGGCTTTTGAGCGTCTCCCAGTTTCTTTTCCAATTTTTGTTCGATTTTTGCAAGCTCGCATAGAATCTCTTCCCACAAACCTTCAGGCATCTCATTCTTTTGTGAATAATATCTGCAAGCGGTGGTGGCAACTGTAAGACCTGGAGGCACATTCACTCCGGAGGCGGTCATTTGAGCAAGCCCGGCTCCTTTTCCGCCCAGATAATCACGCATTGAGGTTAAGTCGGACTCAAATTCTTTGTAGGCGTCCTGGAACAAATACACTTGTTTCAATTGAGTATTGGCGGTCATTTTCTTTTCCTCGTTTGGTCGAATTCGCTCTAGAGTCGGATGTGCATATAGATTTCGCTTGACGTTTCTTCAATCGCTTTTCCCGACACGTCTATGACGTGACAGGAAAGCTCGCTAAATAATTTTCTTGCATTTTTCACTTCTTCTTGAATGCGTTCGAAATCAGCATAATCACTATCGGATGACATTTTCAAAATCTGGGCTCGAGTTGATCTTATTTCTTGCAATAAATACGGATCCAGATTCAAACCAATGATTTTTTTTGGAGAAGCAGAAAACAAAGCCAGTGGCGGATCCACTCCATAAACCAGAGGAACATTCGCCGCTTTCAATCCATAATGGTGAGCAAGATAAATGCAATTGGGCGTTTTGCTGGTGCGCGAAACCCCGATAAGTATTATGTCCGCCTGAGCAAGCCCTTCCGGATTTTTGCCGTCGTCATAACGAATGGCAAATTCAACCGCTTCAATTCTTTTGAAATAGCTTTCGTCAAGCACATGCAAACGACCGGGTTGAGATAAGGGGATTTGACCGGTCATATGCGACATCCGTTCAATCAAAGGACCCAGAAGGTCGATTGTGGCCATTTTTAATTTAGCTGCTTCCTGTTCAAGAACCTCTTTGTATTGAGGCAACACCAGGGTATAGGCAATAATTGAACGTTCGCGGGCTATTTCGCGGAGCAAAGCCGGTATTTGATCAGCACTTTTGACTTGAGGAAGGCGGTAAATGGAAGCGCGACCGGGGGGAAACTGCACCAGACAGGCTCTTGCGACCAATTCGGCAGTTTCGCCGCTTGAATCTGAAATGGTATATATGATCAGCTCTGATTTCTCCAGGACCCTACTCCCGATTGCCTTGAGCTATTACTGCCAGAATTTTACGCTTAATGGTTGCACTGTTTTAGCAGTGATTATTCTTATATTAAATTCGGCCTAAAACTTGATAATTGCCAGCTAGAATATTTCCAAAGTCACCCGAAGTGGTGAAAGGAGCATTCATGCTAACCGGCATAGCAATTTTAGTTCTAGCCACATTTGCAGCAGTATTGATAAATGACAACTCAAGCCTTGGCAAAGAGTTGACCGACAGCGAAGTTTAGTTCAAAAAATCAAAATAAATAAGCCGCCGGTTTTTGGTTGGTTGGTTAATCTTTCCTGGTTTTCCAGTTATAGGACTGGTACGCCTGGTCCGGCGGCTAACTTCTTTCAATATAAAGCGCCTCGATTTTAGGTCGCTATAGGGTTTACCCTGGAAAATTAAAAGGCTTAACCCTGGGAGGTAGCCAAGGGTGAGGTTTTCGGGCTTTTTTATCTGAATTCAAGCACAAGTTTCATGTCTGCTTCTGAATTGGTTGAATCCGGTGCTTCTTTCCAGAGCTTGACCATCGCTTTTGCCGGCAGAGCTTTCAGTCTCAAATGGTCAATTTCATCCTGCGCCGGGCTCATATTGTTGCAGCCGGTCGAAAGACCGCAGCTTCCACCACAATGAATCATTTGTCTTATTTCAGTTGCTCTGGTTGTAGGATTCACATTTTCTACATTGGCTGAAGCTTTTTGATCAAAATAAATATAGTGATACCCGAAATCACGGGCGTTATATGCCACCAGACCAAAGTCTGAGATATTGTTTTTTTCTTTTCGACAGTAATCAAAAATTCCCAGTCGAGCGTGATAATCGGTGATGTCATAAATTACTTTTGCGATTTTTTCCCGGGGATAAAAGTGCAAGGAAGCAGGCATGAAACAATATGGAAAATTTTTGTCACTTGCTTCTTTTTCGCTGAATTTATTTGGATCCCAAATTTCAGCCGACCATGAATTTGCTCCTACAAGCAAAAACGGATTTACTATGAATCGTGCTTCTTCAGAGGCACCGTCACACGATTTGGCGCCAGCGCCATAAACGAAAATGCCGGGCATTCCCCACCAGGGTTTTCCATCCACAATTTGACCAAAGAAATCCTGGCTTGGATTGTATGCGCTTGCCAGCAATTGCGGTATTTTTTGCACCACATAAGAGCGTTGTGAAAGTATTTGAGCCTGGCTTGCACCATTCAAACAAACCGGGTTGTAGAGTGGAATTTCAATTGTCTGATTGCTTGAAGTTCTTGCCAGTGAACCCACTGCAAGTTCATTTGAAATTGCTGTCTGACAGGCAGCAAGCGAAAAAAGAAAAGCAATGAAAGTTGTCGCTAATCGAGCCTTATTTGACAAGTTGTTGATAATAGATCTGGTATGCGGCACGCACGTTTTTAGATTTTTCTTTTGTTGTAGTTACAGGTGCTTGCACATTGATGATACAAGTGTTGCCATCTTTATCTTTAGCTTTAATCGATTTCTTATCAGTGAAATTAACGCTCCATCTGTGAGATTTGAGAGCGCTATCCCACCATTCTTTGATTTGCTCAGCGGTATTCTCGCAATTGTAGATCATCATGTAACCTGCTCCACCCTTGGCGTTAGGATAAGTCAGTCCATTAATGTAGTATTGAGTACCAGTAAAAGAAGGGAGACCAGGCAAACTAATGGGACGTGGTAATGGTTGAGAATTAAACTCAGCTTCACGCACTTTTCCATCGCGATTAGGATTGGCCGAAGAATACGGTCTTGTGACAGCTGGATTGGGACGTTGACTTGGTTGTGTTTGCGGTTGCGTTTGCGCTTGGGCTTCATTGATAGCCTCAGGCAAACTTAAACCACAAATAGCTGCCGCCAAACTCAGTAAAAATAAATTCCTCATTGCCATATTCCCTAATATCTAATGAAAAAAGCCTGCTCTTCGAGGATCATACCCTTTCAAGCAGGCTTTAGTCTGTTTTAGTTTTCAACTAGTTGAAAAATAGAAGTTATTCTTCAATTAGTTAGGTTTGCACCATGTACCTCCACCTTGCACGTTGTTTTCAAATTTGACATCACCCAACAGGTTTCTCCAACCGGTTGCCGGAGTCCACACTGCTTTGTCTGCTGCCATCATCTTTCCATCTTTTGGAATATCAGGTGATGTTTCGGTGTAGGGAGCGTAGTGATAACTAGCATCGCCCACTCCGCAGCTGGGAGCTGGTGAAGCACCTTGACCGGCAGCTGAATTGACCATGGTTTCGTTAATCGAATATTGGTTATCACAATTAATGACTTTGGTCGAATTCACGCCGTCGTTAGGAGTACCACCGTTGAAGTACTGTCCCGGATTAACGGCGGCCAGCATTATCTGACCAGGACCGGGAGAGTAAAGCACCAGTGATTGACCCATTTGCAATGTCTGGCTGGCGAGAGCCGCACGCACTTGAGCAAGAGTGAGACTCGGGTCAACTTCAGTCATGCGTTGATGAATACCTTTGATGATTTCCTCTGCGCATGGGTTGCTTCCGTTCGAGCTGATCATCATGATGTAGTCGAGAGGGGAGCCTGGTTGTCCAAAGTTCACCGGATACGAAGGTGTGTTGTAGCAACCTTTAGGTTCGAATTTCTTCATTCCAGAAGGTCTTGTGGGTGCATCAACATGAACACACTTGGCTCCCATCGCTCTATCTGAGAGCAAGTCGGCTTTCATGTATTCAATATTGGTGTAACCGTTGTTGTTGCTGTTGTTTCCGGTCTGGCTGTATCTGTTATAGGCGCATGCCGCAGCGAAGGGCAGAGTACCTGGAACAAGTCCGCCACCGAAATTGCATTCTGTTCTTTCCCAGCCATCCATGGTATCGCAGCCGGAGGCAGAGATACTGCGGATGCCGCGCATGTCGGCAATAGTTGCCGGTGCGCCGTCAGGCATTCTGAAGAATGTATTGCCCGGGAAAGGAGGTTGAGGACCTGTAGGCGGATTGTTGGCATTGTAATCTGCCCAAGCCTGCATGGTGCTCTCATTACCTTGAGTAGCAAATACATTGTTGTTGGTCATCGAAATACCCGAAGGAGGCCAAAGTTCATTGTTGAAAATGTCGTTGGTTCCGTCTACCACAGGGTTTGCGATAGGAGGGTTATTCGTGTTGGCATCAGGACCGTTGACGAATCTGACATATCCTCTGGGAATGCTGGCAGGAAAATCACGGTCAAGAGCACCAACTACGGCGCAGGCAATAGCTCCACCCAGGTTTCCGGCATTGCCTTCCATGGCTCTGGAATTGGCTTTGAAAGAGTTGGGCGGCAAATATGTGCCTACAGGATCCGTGGTGGAACGATCAAATTCGCCGATGTCGACCAAGTGAGGCTTGGTCTGGGGAAAAATCGGAACAGCAGCGATTTGAACTGTACTGTTCCCGCCTGCAGGTACGCTGAAATTCACATAACCTGCCATATAGTTGGAACCACCATTGGTGACTGCTCCGGCTTGCTTGTTAAGCAAGTTGGAAGGCAAAGTCACCGGTAAATTCAAACCGGCGGGGAAGAAAACGTTGGAAGATAGTCCCGGGCGCATAAAGGCGGAATTGACATTTCCGACCAGCGATACAGGATTGCCCTGCCACATTTTGGTGTTGTTTTGTTGAGCCACTTTATTGAATTCCTGATTCAATGTAGGGGCGTTGTGCAGCAAATTTCGCAAGCCGTTGGCGACATTGCGTGCGGCTGCTGCAACTGATTGAGCGTGTGTGGTGGCAAGAGGGGTGTTGAGTGCTTCGGCATTAAGCGCAACAATAATGGCCTGAGCAATCACTCGGTTTAAGCCGAGCATGTCGATCTTGCCTGCAGATACTCCCGGTCCGGGTTTTGCTGTGTCGATGCCGATGAAGTCATTGACCGGATTTGAATCCGAGTCATTCGTCAATGCGACATTGACCAGGGTTGGGGATAACGCTTTGCGGGCTACAGTGAGGACACCGGCGTCTGTGGCATTGGCTACTTCACGTTCTCCACCAATAATTTTGGAAAGAATGAAAAAGCCTACTCCCAGTACAATGACGACGAAAACGCACACTGCGACCAGTCCAAGCGTAGCCCCTTTCTTTCTATGCAAATTCATTATGGATTTATCCTCCTGAAATTCTAGGAGCCGGTTTTGGTGCAGAGCAGCCGGCTAGCTCTTGAAAGAGACGTGCTAAGTTACCTGATACGATGGGTTACTAAGTAAACAAAAATTAAACAGATATTATTATCATCCTCTAATGTACCCGCCTTGTCAAGAAAGGTAACAGG